>NZ_CALIAA010000300.1 GCF_938040765.1 uncultured Fretibacterium sp. | reverse complement strand
GGCGCCAGGGACCTCTCCAGGAACGTGGACCTGAGCCTGGGGAAATACAGCCGCATCGGCGTCGTTCCCAATGACGGCGACGTCGCCGGCACGCGCGCCGAGGCGGCGGACAGGAGCCCCATCTTCAAGGCCAAGACGATCGATTATTACTACCTGGGAGGCGATGGGCCCCGCCTGACCATCCAGCTGGACCCCTCGCAGCTTACCGCCAGGACGCTCAAAAAGGGCTGGATATCCCTGGTCGGTTCCGTTAAGGCGGATAACTGGAAGAAGCTGAGCGCCAAGGACGCGGCGGGGGAAGCCTTTGCGAAGGTCCGGGTCTCCTGGCTGAACGCCTCGAAGGACATCGTCCCGGGCAATGCCGCCTCTGAGGACGCAAGCGCCCGGGTTCACCTGGACGACGATAAGTTCACGATCCTGCTCGAGGTCTTCGAGGACGTCAAGGCCCCGGAGAATCCCGCGCCGCAGCCGAACCCGAACCCCAATCCCAATCCCAACCCTGGGCCCAACCCCAATCCTAACCCTAACCCGAACCCCGGGCCCAATCCCACCCCCTCTCCTGACAAGCCTGACCAGCCGTCGCCGGACAAGCCCCAGCCGGACACCCCGGCGGACCCGGACGAGAATGCCGTCCCGAGGGATCCGGAGCAGTGGGAGGTGACGACAGGCGAGCCGGACGCGGCGGGGAACGTGCCCGTGAGGCTGCAGGTGAGGATATCGCTGCCCAAGCCGCCGGTCGCGGGTTCCCTGAAGGCGGACGCCACTGGGTTCGTCCCCGGGACGCTCACGGTCGAGGCCGTTCAGGAAGGCGGCGCGAAGGCCTTGGCGGAGGGGCTGGAGGCAGAGGCTATGGAACAGGAGGCTGCATCTGCCCAGGCCTCGAGCTACGGGCTTCGTATCTCGGGCAAGGTGGCCAGGGGCCAGTGGGATACGGCCAGCATCCGGGCGATACGCTGCAGGCTGGAGGGCGTCGAGGGCGAGAGGACCATCGGCCTGGGCGAACGGGGAGTCCTCCTGAAGTCCATGAAAAAGCAGGAGCCGGAGGTAAAGCCCGAGGAGAGGAAAACCTCCGGGAGCGGCGGTTGCGACGCCGGCTTCGGGGGACTGCTCCTCCTCTCCGCTGCGGCTCCGTTCCCGTTCCGCAAAGTGTTTAAGGCAAGATAAGACAGCATGTCATGCGGCTCTCCCCCGCCGTGCCCCTGGGGGGTGGGGGGCCGCGTATGTCGCTACTGGGAGCAAAGGTAAAGGAGTGTTTCGATGTTGAAGCGTTGCAGGTGTTGGCTCTCGGTCCTGCTGGCCTGTCTGCTGTCGGCGACGGCCTGGGGATCGGAGCGCTCGGAGTACGTCGAGGGGCAGGCCCTGGTGGTGCTGAAGGGCGGGGTCTCGCACGTGACGGCCGCGGACGTCTCCCACGGGGGGGCCCGAAGCCAGCTGAACCGCGTGGCGGCCTCCGCCCGGGCCCGGGTCCTCAGCACGTATCCCGCGCTGTCCGAGGCATCCGGCAGGGAGGTCTTCGCCCTGGTGGCGTCGGACCATAAGACAACGGAGGAGCTAGTCCGGGAATTGGAGAAGAACCCCAACGTCCTGGCCGCCTCTCCGAACTACAGGGTCTACCCTTTGAAAAGCCCGGACGACCCCCAGTATGCGGACGGCAGCCTTTGGGGGATGAAGAAGATCAGAGCCCCGGAGGTGTGGGATACGACGACGGGCAGTCCGG
Organism: uncultured Fretibacterium sp.; assembly: GCF_938040765.1. GTDB lineage: Bacteria > Synergistota > Synergistia > Synergistales > Aminobacteriaceae > CAJPSE01. The sequence goes on along the minus strand of NZ_CALIAA010000300.1, from coordinate 2,293 downwards.
ACGTCTACACGGCGGTCATCGATACGGGCATCGCCAGGGACCACGAGGACCTGAAGGACCGCTTCAGCTTGGAGTACAGCCGTAACTGCTGCGGTGGAGAGGAAAAGGACATCGAGGACAGGAAGGGCCACGGGTCCCACGTCTCCGGGACCATCGCGGCGACGGGGAACAATGCCAAGGGCGTGGTCGGGCTCAACTGGAACGGGGGGATCATCGCGCTCAAGGTCTTTCCGGACGGGAAGGACGGCGCGTCGGACGCCGACATCGCGAAGGCCCTCGACTACCTGACGAAGCTCCTGCAAGGGAACCCCTCCTTGAAGGTCCCCGCCGTGAACCTGTCGCTTGGAGGATACGAGCGCAACAGTCCGGGGAAAAACGTTGGATCGCCCATGTGGCGGGCCTACAAGGCGCTGAGCGACCTGGATCGGACCGTGATCGTGGTCGCGGCCGGAAACGAGGGGCTCGAGGTCGGCAGGCCGGCCCCCTTCACGGACTACGCAAGGAGCGTCGTGCAGGGCCATTACGTCTACCCGGCCTCCTACATCGGAATCGACAATCTGGTCGTCGTGGGCGCCATGCAGAGCGACGACCAGGGGGCTTCCTTCAGCAACTGGAGCGATACGAACGTCGACATCGCGGCCCCCGGGTCCGGCATTCTGAGCTCGATCCCGCGAGAGGCTCCCAATGAGAATGGCTTGCCGTACAATAAGGATTATGACCGGTGGAGCGGCACCTCCATGGCGGCGCCTCACGTGGCGGGGGCGATTTCCCTTCTGGCCTCCATCTTCCCGGACAAAAAAGCCTCGGAGCTCAAGGCGGCCATTCTGGAGGGGGCCAACCGAGGGATCAATCCCGTCGCGAAACCCGATCCGGAGGGGCCCAACCACGTGGGGCTCAACGCGTTGGGGCAGAAGCTCTCCGTTTGGGGAATGCTGGACGTGAAGGGTGCGTACGATCGGCTCAAGACCGGAGGCTCCACCTCCCCTCACCCCCTCGAGGTCCCGCGGGACTCCTGGAACATCTCTGTGGGGCCCGGAAGGGCGGGATATAAAAAGGTCATCCTCACGGCGAGCTTCGACCTTAAGCCCTTGAAGGGCAAAGCGCCCGGTGCCGTAAAGGTTTTCTGGAGGAACGACCCGGAGAGCGTTCAGGCTGTCCTGGACGTTTCCTCAGAGATAGGGCGAATCCGCATCGAGGGGACAATCTCGGAGGACCCGTTGGACTATACCGTCCTCAGGAGGCTCACCTACGAGGTTGATAACCGCAGCTTCGCCGCAAAACTGCAGGGCGCGCCCATGCTTCTCCGCAGGATCGCGGGGTATCCGCCCATTCCGCCGTCCCCGGTGGTCCTGAAAAAAGGAAACTGGAAGGTCTTCATCAATAAGGAATCCGACGGCGATACCTGCCGCGTCTGGGTGGAGGCTCCCTTCAATACGGGGTGGCGCAGCCCTTCGAGCCCCGATGTCGAAGTCGTCGACGTTCCCGGAGTCGAGTTGATCACGGCGGCGTACTTCGACTACGCACAGGACGGAAGCGGATGGCGGCTCATCTGGAGGGGCAGGATCCCAACCGCTCGGCTCAAGGCGTTCGGGATCGCCTCGATCCGATACAAGGTCAGGGAATGGAATGACGTTATTGAAGCGACGCTGTCTCCGTCCCCGATGATGATCAAGGATATGCGTGGCTTCAAGGATCCCTCCGACCCCACGCAGCCCAATCCCAACCCCAATCCTAACCCTAACCCTGGGCCCAATCCCGGGCCCAATCCCAATCCCGGGCCCAGCCCCAGGCCTCAGGACCCCGCGCCGGACAGACCCAAGGACCCCTCTCCCGGCAAGCCATCGCCGGAAAAGCCCAGGCCGGATGAGCCGGAAAACCCGGACGACAACTCCGTCCCGAGGGACCCCGAACAGTGGGGGATCACCGTGGGCGAGCCGGACGCGGCGGGCAACGTGCCCGTGAAGCTCGAGACGCGGATATCGCTGCCCAAGCCGCTGGTCGCGGGCTCCCTGAAGGCGGACGCCACCGGGTTCGTACCCGGGACGATAACGGTCGAGACCGTGCGGGAGAAAGGCACGATGGCCCTCGCGGAGGATCCGGAGGCGGACCCCCTCGAGCGGACCGCCTCCACCCAGGCCCTGAGCTACGGACTTCGGATCGCAGGCAAGGTGGCCAAGGGGCAGTGGGATACGGCCAGCATCCGGTCGATACGCTGCAGGATGGAGGGCGTCGAGGGTGAGCGGACCATCGGCCTGGGCGAACGGGGAGTCCTCCTGAAGTCCATGAAGAAGCA
>NZ_CALIAA010000299.1 GCF_938040765.1 uncultured Fretibacterium sp. | reverse complement strand
CTGCGTACCTCCAGCCCCCCCTTTTTGCAGGACGATTCCACGCACTAAGGCCAGTTCCTCCCTCAGGGAGGCTATCTCCCGTCTCAGGGCCGCGTTATCCTCCGATGCGGTGGCGATGGTCGCGGCAAAGGATTCCGTCATGCTCCTCAGAACCTCCGGGTCGATGTCCTTCCGGGGGTCCACCCCCTCCTCCGCGGCACGGGCGTCACGCGGAAGAAGCGGGCTGGCCGGAAGAAAAGAGAACAGAAGGAAACAGAGCAGAAAAATGAGCGTTCCTGTTTTGGTCCTCATGATCAAATTCCTCCTTATTAATCCGAATTAATCCGGCTTCTCCCATCCGCCGGTCACCGCACCTTCATGCAGATAACAAGCCCTCCATTCCAGACGCTCTGGTCCAGGTTGACCAAATTCGCGCCCGGCTGTCTGGCCATCGCGGCAAGCCTCTCCAGGGTCGACTTGTCCTCATCCGCCAGGTCGTAACCCACCAACCACTGATTGTCATTGAGGACGTAGAAATGGCAGCTCTCGTCGTATGTCGCGGGTACATCCAGGTATTTGCCCAGTATGTTCCTGACGGCCAGGGGATCGCCGTTGACCTTCTCCCGAAAGCGTGTGGGGTCCTCCATGATGGAACCCAGCTCCTCGGCATAAAAGATGACCGCGGCGGATTTCATGGTGCGCAGGAGGGAGCGGATCTGGCTGGCCCTCTCGGCAGACTGCATTTCGCGCAGCATGGCCGCGTTGCCAGCAGCCGGCTTCTGCTGCGTACTTCCAGTCTCTCCTTTTTTCGGAGCAGCCCCGCGCAACGAGGCCAGTTCCTCCCTCAGAGAGGCTATCTCCCGTCTCAGGGCCGCGTTGTCCTCCGATGTTGCGGCGATGGTCGTAGCAAAGGATTCCACCATGCTCCTCAGGGCCTCCAGGTCGATGTCTTTCCGAGTCTCCGCTCCGTCGCAGAGGGCCGGGAGCAAAAGGACACAGGCCACAAGCGTACCGACAAACCCCACACGGGTTCCCGTTTTTCTTTTCATCGTCTTGAACATCGCTTTATCCTCCTACTCAATCAAATTCAAATTTCGTCCTCACGAGCCCTTCGGCACGTGAAAGTTTACGGGCATATAGATGACGTCCCCGCCCTTCCAGGGATGGAGATTCCCGTCAAGCAGGGTGTCCCCGTACTGGAGTCTCCGCCGGGGCCGGGCCAGCTCCGCTCGGACCTCCCCGGACTCGTGTGACACGTCGACCCCTACGGCCCAGTCCCACTCGTTGAATATCCGGACCGTGCCGATTCCATCAAACTTGCTCTTTGCCCTACCGTCCAGGTATTCTCCCATGCGCGACCTGATGAAGGCCTCGGGGTCTGCGTTGATCTGCCGCGCGATGGCGCGGTGCTGCGCCGTACCCATGTCGTAGGCGTAGTGGCTGTCGTAGGCGGCTGAGGCCGCCTTGCGCAGGACATCCAGGTGCGCGAGGATTTCGTCCGCCCGGTACCCGGCCCGGTCCGCCAGGGAGTCGGTATCGCTCTGGTTGCTGTCTTGGTTCGCGACGAGCATGCCATACATGCTCATGAGCAACCCCAGCGCGGTCCTGTCTCCGACAGGCAGCCCGGACAATGCCTCCTTCATGTCCGCGGCTCCGTTTGAGGTCGGCGAATCGTCCGAGGCCGGAACATCCGCCGAGGCCAAGGGGACCGGTGACGGCTCCGGGGAGACGCTCAGCATGCGCTCCAGGCTCAGCCGAAGGACCTCCAGGTCGGCACGGAAGTTGCGCATTTCTCCAAGGAGCGCCTCGTTTTCCGCACCCAGGCCCTTCACCTTTTCGGAGAGCGCCTTGTTCTCCGCGCTCAAAGCCCGCATCTCCTTCAAAAGTTCGATGTCCCGATATTCCCGCAGCTCGGAAAACTCCTTCCGAAGCAGGTTCCTTTCCTCCTCACGCAGGGACTTCAGTTCCTCCGATATGGCCTTGCGTTCCTCGTCCCGGAGGTCCTTCAGCTCGTTTCGGATGGAGAGGTCCTCCTCCGAGCGGATGGCCTTGAGCTCATCCAGCAGGACCTTCTTGTCCTCGGAGGCCGCCACAAAGATCACCGTCATGTAGTCCAGCATCCACCGCATCGTCTTCAGCTGCCGCAGTACCGCATCCATCTGGGGGTCCGTCCCTTTGTTGTCGGCGGCACGGGCGGCACACGAAAGAGGCGGGCCGAACAGAAGGAAACAAAACAGAAAAACGAGCGTCGTCGCCCTGGTTCTCACGATCAAATCCCTCCCTGTCAATATTCCGTTTTTTCCTCGATTTTTTCCTGAATTTCATGCTTTCTCCAGCATAACATAACCCGCCGCCGCCGGGGACAAAATATTCCATTCCACAAACTTTCGCTATTCCGAATATCCCGGACCGGG
>NZ_CALIAA010000298.1 GCF_938040765.1 uncultured Fretibacterium sp. | reverse complement strand
CGTGCCGAAGGACTGATAACCCCCCGGCCATTCCAGTGCTGAAGAATGACGTCCCTCCCTTCGGGGAGGGACGCTATTTTTTTTGCCTCTTTCGCCCGAGGTTCACGGTGTCCGCGGGAATGCCGATGTGAAGCCGGGCTCCGTCCCCGTAGGGGCGGATCTTGGCCTCGTCGGGCCGGGCGATGCTGCCGAGGGCGCGCCGGGAGGCGTCGAGCGTGGCGTCGTCGAAGGACTTCAGCACCCGCCGGGTGCCGCGCACGAGGTCGCCGAGAAAGCCCTTTCCGTCGTCGTCGGAGGCCGTACCCGCCCCGAGTCTCTCCTTGAGCTGCTTCGCGGAAAGGCTTTTGTCGCGCGGCAGACAGCTCTCGCCCCGGTCGCTGCGGGCCTGGGGCCTGTAGGCCGAGAGGTCGGCCGGCGTGCTTTCGCGGACGGGCGCGCTGCGGGGCCTGCCGGACCCGTGGGCACGATGGCCGGCTGCGGGGCCTGCCGCGGTTTGGGCGGCAGAGGGAGAAACGGGTTTTCGGTCCGCGTCCGTGCCGATGCTGTGAGGCGGCGCCAGAGTGTCCGTCGGCGCCGGGACGGGGAAGGCCGGATCGAGGAAAGGAAGGGGGCCTGGGGGCGAAGGGGAGGGTGCCTCGGACCGGATGCCCCGGACGCTCAGGACGCTGAAAAATCCTCCTGCGGCCAGCGCGGCGGCACAGACGAGGCTCGTCAGAATGCGCCGAAGCGCCGAGGTCCTGTTCTTTTTCCGCATGGCGGCGTCCCCCTTCCGTCTCCGATTCTTTGTACCCTCCCAAAATTTACGGCGTCCGAAAGTACGCCGATACGATATCATATCAAAAAGCGCAGCGCAAAACATTCCATTTCCGAGAGGAGAATTTTTTTATGGCTTACGACTTCGACAGGGTCATCGAAAGGCGCGGCACGAACTGTTCCAAGTGGGACATGGATCCCCGGACGATCGAGGGGGTGGATTATCCCGTCGGCTCCCCGCTCCCGCTGTGGATAGCGGATATGGATTTCGAGGTGGCGCCGGAGATCACGGAGGCGCTGACCGAGAGGGCCCGGCACGGAGTCTTCGGCTACACGCTCATTCCCGACTCCTGCTACGACGCGATCATCGACTGGGAGGCCCGCCGCCACGGCTGGAGGATCGAGAGGGAGTGGATTCAGTTCGCCCCCGGCGCGGTCCCCGCGGCGCACATGGCCGTCCAGGCCTTCTGCCAGCCGGGGGACCGGGTCATCATCCAGCGGCCCGTCTATTACCCCTTCTTCCGTACGGTGCTGAACAACGGCGCCCAGATCGCCAACAACCCCCTGGTCCTGCGCGGCGGGCGCTACGAGATCGACTTCGAGGACTTCGAGCGCCAGGCGCGGGACCCCCGCACGACCCTCTTCATCCTGTGCAGCCCCCACAATCCCGTAGGGCGGGTCTGGAGCCGGGAGGACCTGGAGCGCCTCGGCGACATCTGCGCCAAAAACGGCGTCCGGGTGTTCGCGGACGAGCTGCACTGCGACATCCTGATGCCCGGCTATAAACATCAGCCGTTCGGGAACGTCGATGCCGTCTGCCGGGAGAACTCCATGACGGTCATCGCGCCCAGCAAGACCTTCAACCTCGCGGGACTCCAGGCGACGATTCTCATCACGCCCGATCCCCGGATGCGTCTCCTCTACGAGAACGTCCTGGCCCGGAACAGCATCCCCCGCCCCAACCTCTTCGCCATAACGGGGCTCGAGGCCGCCTACAGGCACGGGGAGAGGTGGCTGGACGAACTTCTGGTCTACATCAAGGGGAACTACGACTTTCTGGTGAATGATCTCCAGGAGCGCCTTCCCCAGGTCCGGGTGATGCCGCTCGAGGGCACCTTCCTGGCCTGGATGGACTTCAGCGCCCTGGAGCCGGACCCGTATGTCCTGCAGAAGCGGATGCTGACCGAGGCGAACGTGTGGCTCGACGAGGGGTGGGTCTTCGGGCCCGAGGGAAACGGGTTCGAGCGCCTCGTGCTGGCCTGTCCCCGCAGCATCCTGAAGGAGGCGTTGGACCGCATCGTCAGGGCCTTCGGCAGGTAGCCGCAGCCTCTGAAAAAGGCCGGAACCGCACCGAGGGGTGGGAAATTCCGTCCTTTCCAACCTCCGAGTCTACGGGATAGAATGCCCTTGTGATCCTGTCCCGACGCATTTTCAGGATAACGATTCGGGGGCATGATTCAGAACAACATCTATTCAGGAGGCGGAACGACGATGAGGAGAATGTGGACGGTTGCGGCGGCCCTGCTGCTGGCGATGGCGACGGCCCTGGGGGCCGAGGCGGCGGAGCAGAGGGCCTTCGCCCTGGAGGAGACGCTCACGCTCTACGCCAAGCCGGACAAGGAGGCGAAGTCGTGGGAGGTCAGCCTTCCGGATTCGGGTGTCGCGGTCCCGAGCGCCATCCGAGACAAGCAGGATATGCTCTGGTACAAGGTGAAGGTGGACGGGAAGACCGGCTGGCTCTATCAGGAGGGTGTTCGGCTGAGGATGGGCCCCAAGAGCAAGGCCGCGGCCAACATCTACAAGCGCTATGCCGCGGCCCGGCTGAAGATCGCCGACAAGATGCCCAAGGGCTGGACCCAGGAGGAGAGCGTCCGGGCCAGGGACGCCGCGGTCGACACCTGGACCTCGAAGGGGGCCGTGTTTCAGATCTCGGGCGAGGGGAAGAGGGCCGAGGACCTCTACTTCAAGGCCAATACGGCTTCTGCCTGCAAGACGTTCCTGGGCTTCGAGGCAGTGGGCATGAGCAAGGACGCATTGAGAAGCAAGGTGGGGACCCCGACGGTCCGGGAGACCCCGAGCGGGGAGCCGGAGATCAGCATCCTCTCCTACGAGCTGCCCGATCACGATCTGACCCTGGCCTTCACCCTGCGCGACCAGGTCGTCGAGAGCGCGGAGCTCTACAGGGGCGACACGGGCGAGAGCGAGCGGGGCTGGTCCGACGACGTCCTGAACCTGCGGAAGCTCGACTGAGGCGGGGCCCCGGGGGCGCTTGGCGCTTTCGCTCGGGGGCATCCTGAAAAGCAAGGATGGAAAGGCGGTGGGCGGCCTCCGGACAAGGGGCCGTCCACCGCCTTTAGGATTCTCTGAGTCGAGACCGTTCGAGCTTGAAGGGCGTTGGATGAAAAATGTCGTCCGAAAATGATGCATATAAAGTTTGCCTATGTTAACATATACCCATCCTCATACTGTATTTTTTTTCTTGTATTTTGAAGACATCAAGAGGAAGGGAGACGGCAATGAACACGATCGGACTGGTATACTTCAGCAATACCGGCAATACGAAGGCCCTTGCGGAGGCCTTCAGGAGCGCGGTCGAGGCGAAGGGCGGGTCGCTTTATTTCTCGGAGGCCGCGGGTGCGGACAAGGCGGCCTTCTCCGCGGCGGACGTCTGGGTGTTCGGCTCCCCGGCTTCCGGCACGGAGGAGGTCAACGACACGGAGATCCTTCCGCTGATCGAGGAGCTCAAGGACGGACTGAAGGGGAAGAAGGTCTTTTTGTTCGGCTCCTACGGCTGGGGCGGGGGCGCGTTTATGGATGCCTGGAAGCTGGATATGGAGGGCAGGGGGGCCGTTATCGCCGCCGAGCCCGTGACCTGCCTCGAGGCCCCGGACGGCGGGGCGGAGGACGCGATGAAAAAGGCGGCCGAGGCCCTGCTGGGCTGACGGCCGGAGAGGATAAAGGAGGATATCACGATGGAGGAGAAGATTCTGTTTGCGGAGGCTCATTGCGATGGGCCCTGCGGTGTGTACGACCCCGCGTCGGCACGGATAGCGGCCGAGGCCGTGCTCTCCATGACGAAGAAGCTGATTGCGCTGGAGTGCCCCGACCCCACGGACAAGGCGGCTTTCACCGCGTACCTGAACTCCTTCAGCCGCTATGACGCCATCAAGGAGGAGCAGGCCCGGATCGCCAAGACCGAGCTCCTCATCCTCTGGACGGACTACTTCAAGGCGCCGCATCTGGAAAAGTTCCCCCAGCTGCACGACTTGTTCTGGAGGGCGGCGAAACTCTGCTCCTCCTGCAAGGTCGAGGTGAACCTGAGCCATGCCGAGGAGCTGATGGAGTGCATCAAGGAGGTGCACTCCATCTTCTGGTCCACGAAGGGGCGGGAGGTTGCCTGGTACACGGCGGGCTGATGGGGCGGAGAGGCTGACGGTCGTCGTCCGGGGGCACAGCATGTACCCCACCCTAAGGGACGGCGAGCGGGTCGTGGTGGATACGACGGCCTGCAGGGAGGCGCCTCCAGCCGTGGGGGACGTCGTCCTGGCCCGTCATCCCTTCATGAGGGATATGTGGATGATCAAACGCGTAGTCGGCGTCGCCGACGACGGCCGTTACCTCCTTCGTGGCGACAATGCCCTGGAGAGCAGCGACAGCCGGAGCTTCGGCCCGGTCGCCCCTCGGAGCATCCTGGGGAGGGCGGTGCACAAGGCCGACGGCTCGCCTCTGCCGCCGGCTCCGGCCGGAAGGGAATAGCCCCGTTACGCAGCGGGGGAGACGGAAAAACGAGCGGG
>NZ_CALIAA010000297.1 GCF_938040765.1 uncultured Fretibacterium sp. | reverse complement strand
GAGACGGACGAGGCCTCGAAGGAAAAGCTTGCCGCTCTTGTTGCAGAGAAGGAGGAGCTGCACGCTGAAGAGGCGAAACTCCAGGCGAAATGGGAAAGCGAGACACAGGCAATCCTGCGCGTACGCGCCATCTCCAAAGCCGCCGCCGTCGCCTGGTACCAAAGCCGCGAAGCGCTGGGCTTCCCACTCTGTAAACAAGGAGAAACCGCATGAGCGCCACCACCACCCTGTTGATTGAAATCGGCGTCGAAGAACTGCCGACCAAAGCCGTTACCCATCTTGCCGACGCCGGACGCGACCTCTGGGCGCAGGCGCTCGCAAACGCCGGTCTCACGCATGGCGACATCGAAGCGCTCGCCACCCCGCGCCGCCTCGCCTGGCGCATCCGCGACCTCGCCACTCGGCAAAGCGACCAAAAAATCGAGCGCAAAGGCCCGGCACTTGCCGCCGCCAAAGACCAAGACGGCAACTGGAGCAAAGCCGCGCTCGGTTTCGCTGCCTCTTGCGGCGTGGACGTCGCCGCCCTTGCCGTCGAAGACACGCCCAAAGGCAAATGGCTGATGTATTACGGCGAACAGCCCGGACAGTCGCTGGAAGCGCTTCTGCCCGACCTCTTCCGCCACGTCTGCGACAACCTGCCCATTGCCAAGCGGATGCGCTGGGGCGACCACGAACAGAGCTTCGTCCGCCCGGTGTTGAGCCTCGTCGCCTTGGCCGACGCGCGCGTGCTGCCGCTCGAATACTTCGGCGTCAAAGCGGGACGCGAAACGCTTGGTCACCGCGTCCATCACCCGCAAGCCGTCGCCATCGCCAGCGCCACCAGCTACGAAGCCGACCTGCGCGGCGCGCACATCATCGCCAGCCACGCCGCGCGCATGGAAAGCATCCGCGCGCAAGTCGAGGCGAAAGCGGCGGCGCTCGGTGGCGTTGCCGTCATCCCGCCCGCATTGCTCGCAGAAGTGGCGAGCCTCACCGAATGGCCGGTTGCCATCGCTGGCAGCTTTGACGAGCGCTACCTCGCCGTGCCGCAAGAAGTCCTCATCACCACCATGCAGGACAACCAAAAAACCTTCGCCGTCGTCGGTGCGGACGGCAAAATCCGCCCGCACTTCATCGCGGTTGCCAACCTCGAATCCGCCGATGAAGCTGCCGTGCGCAAAGGCAACGAAAAAGTCATCCGCCCGCGCTTCGCCGACGCCGAATTCTTCTGGCAACAAGACCTCAAACACAAACTCGCCGACTACCTGCCGCGCCTCGAACACGTCGTTTACCAAGAAAAACTCGGCTCGGTTGCCGCCAAAACCCGCCGCCTCGAAGCCCTTGGCCGCGCCCTCGCGCCCGTCTGCGGCGCGGACGCGGAAAACGTCGCCACCGCCGCGCGCATCAGCAAAAGCGACCTCTTGACCGAAATGGTGATGGAATTCCCCGAACTACAAGGGCTGATGGGGCGCTACTACGCCGCCGCCGAAGGCTACGCCGCCGACATCGCCGCCGCCTTGGACGAACAATACCAACCGCGCGGCGCGGGCGGCGCCCTGCCGCAAACCCGCACCGGCCTCGCGCTCGCCATCGCCGAAAAACTCGACACCCTCGTCGGCGGCTTCGCCATCGGCGCCAAACCGACCGGCAGCAAAGACCCCTACGCGCTGCGCCGCATGGCCATCAGCCTCATCCGCCTCATTACCGAGAACGAACTGGCACTGCCGCTGGGCGAATGGCTCGGCAAAAGCGCCGCGCAGTACGACGCCGCGCTGGGCGCGCCAATACACGTCGCCGCCGTGCGCGAATACATCTTGGAGCGCCTCGACAGCCACTACCGCGAACAAGGCATCCGCAGCGACGCCACCGGCAACCTCCACATCATCCGCGCCCTCGAACAGCACGCCTCCCAAGCCCACTTCATCCTCGTCACCAGCATGGGCTGCGGCGAACAATGGGACATGATGAGCGAACCTTTCAAACAAGCACTCGGCGAAGCCGTCCGCGCCAAAACCGAAGCCGAAATCTACCTCAAACAAAGCAGCCTGAACTGGACCATCCTCCGCCCCTGCGGCCTCGCCGACGGCGACGGCAACAGCTACAACCTGACCCTGCACGACGAGCTGCTGATCTACCGAAGCGGGGTCCTCGACATGAAGACCCCCAACGAGACCGAGACGCTCGCCATCCCCGGGGACGGGCTCCTCCTGGAGCCGGGCAGGCTCTACCTGGGACGCACCGTCGAGTACACCCGGACGGATGCCTACGTTCCCATGCTCGAGGGGCGCTCCTCCACCGGAAGGCTCGGGCTCTGCATCCACGTGACGGCGGGGTTCGGCGACGTCGGCTTCGCGGGCTACTGGACGCTCGAGATCTTCTGCATCCACCCCATCCGCATCTATCCGGGGGTCGGGATCTGCCAGATCTACTACCACACCCTGGCGGGCGCCTACGATCCCTACCGCAGCGGCAAGTATCAGAACAACACGGGGATCCAGCCCAGCCTGATGTACCGGGAGTTCGAGCGGTAAGAAATCCCCGCCGCTCCTGATATAATGAGGCAAAACGGCAAGGTGGGACAGTTTGCGGGCGGGGGGAAACGGCAGGGAATGAAAAAACTGGGGATGATCGTCAACGCGCACAAGCCGGGGGCCGTCGCGATGGCCAGACGTCTGCTGCAGTGGGGGCGGGACAGGGGGCTGTCCTTCCTTCTGCCGCATCCGGAGGCCTCCGTGCTGACGGCAGCGGGACTCTCCGACGAGGAGTGGCTCGGGACGGTCGAGGTCGCCATCGTGGTCGGCGGGGACGGAACGTTTCTGCGCGCCGCACGCTATGTCCTGGACGCGGGAACGCTCCTCTACGGCATAAACCTGGGGCATCTGGGCTTCCTCTCCTCGGGAAAGCCCGACAGCGCGGAGGAGGACCTGGAGAACATCCTGAACGGCCGCTACAACGTCCTTGAGCGGCGTCTCCTTCACTGCGTCCTCTATCGGAACGGGGCTCCCCTCCACACGCTTTACGCGCTCAACGACTTCGTCCTGAGCAAGAACGCCATCGCGCGCCTGCTCCACATCGAGGTGCGCTTCAACGACCGCTTCTTCGGCATCCTTCCCGCCGATGGGGTCATCGTCTCCTCCCCCACGGGATCGACCGCCTACGCGCTCTCCGCAGGCGGTCCCATCATCCCGCCCCACCTCGACAGCATGCTGCTGGCCCCGCTCTGCGCCCACACGCTCTACTCCCGTCCCCTGATGGCGGCGGCGGCGGACCGCATCTCCCTCATCCCCCGCGACGGCTCTCGGGACATCACCCTGACCCAGGACGGCCAGCTTTGCTACGAGGTCCTCCCCGGGGACCGGGTGGACGTCGAGCCGGCGCAGGACAAGTGCGTCCGCACCATAACCATGCCCGAACGCACCTTCCTCGACCTGGTCCAGGAGAAGCTGGGCTGGGGACAGAGCCGGCCGGGAACCGAAAGGGAATAGGACCCGCCGTGCTGGAGCGCCTCACCCTGTGGAACATCGGAGGCATCGGGCACACCGTTCTCCCTCTGGGCCGGGGGCTGACCGTCATCACCGGTGAGAGCGGGGCGGGCAAGAGCAGCATCGTCCGCGCCCTGGAGCTCGCCGCCGGCTCGCGCGGCCAGTCCTCGCTGATCCGCGGAGGGGAGGACGAGGCCGGCGTCGAGGCGGTGTTCCTGACCGACGCCCGCTTCCCCGACCTGGACGACTCCCTCCAGCCGGAGGATGGGGCCCTCTTCGTGCGGCGCGTCCTGTCGCGCGGGGACCGCTCCCGCTGCGCCCTTCAGGGCCTCTCGGTCCCCCTGGGGACCTGCGCTCAGGCCGCGGGGCTCCTGCTCCGCATTCAAAGCCAGTTCGCGCAGATGGAGCTTCTGGATGTCGGCCGGCAGCTCTCCATGGTGGACGCCTGCACCGATTCCGGGACCCGCGCGGCGGCCGAGGAGCTTCGCACCGTATTCGACCGGGCGCGCGCCTGCGACCTGGACCTGAGAACGATGAACGAGCGGCGGACCGAGATCGAGCGCCGCTATGCCAACGCCAACGAGGTTCTGGCGCTGGTCCGAAGGGTGCGGCCGGAGCCCGGGCTCGAAGGGGTCCTCGAGGAGCGGCTGAGCGCGCTCGGCCGTCGCCTGTCCCTCCAGGAGCGGGCGAGGCAGAACCTGGACCGCCTCACCGGGGGGCTCTCCGAACAGGGCCTCCTGGACGAACTGCGGAACCTCATGGAGTCCCTGCTGGAGTTCCTGCCGGAGCCCGAACGCGACGAGGGGCGACGCGCCTTGGCGGAGGGCGCGCAGGCATTCGTGGATGTCGCCGAGTCTGTTCGCGACGTTCTGGATTCGCGCTCGAACGAGGCGCAGGAGAGGGAGGAGCTGGAGGCCCGGCTTGGGGCCGTCCGCCGGCTCAAGCGCCTGTCCGGGACCCGGACCGAGGAGGAGCTGCTGGCCTGGTGCCGGGACGCCTCGGAGAGCCTCGAATGGCTGGAGGCCAGCTACGCGCAGCTCGAGGAGACCGCGCAGCGGGCCAGGGAGCTCAAGAAAAGGGCCAGCGCCCTGGCCCTGGCCCTGAGGGAGGGGCGCAGAAGCGCCTCGGCCGAACTGGAGCGGAGGGTCAACGACCTCCTTGCCGGCCTGGGGATGGAGGGGACCGTATTCTCCGTCCGCTTCAAGGCTTTGGACAAGCTGCGCCGCAGCGGGGCTGACGAGGCCGAGTTCCTCCTCAGCACGGGCAAGCGTTCGGGGCGCGTCGAGAAGATCGCCTCCGGCGGGGAGCTGAGCCGGCTGCTTTTGGCGCTCCAGCTGTCGCTGCCCGACCCGTGGCTGCCCCCGACGCTCGTCTTCGACGAGGTGGAGGCCGGGCTGGGCGGGCGCGCCGCGGTGCTCTCGGGACAGAAGCTCAAGGAGCTCTCGCGGCGTACCCAGGTCATCCTGGTCACCCACGAGGCCTCGATCGCGGCCTTGGGCGACAGCCACATCCTCGTCCGCCGCGAGGGCGGCGAGTCCCTGGTACGGGCCGTCGAGGGCGAGGAGCGCGTGCACGAGATCGCCCGGATGCTCTCCGGCTCCCCGGACCTGGCGGAGGCGCAGGAGCACGCGAGGCGCCTGCTGGGGGAGGCCGGCAGGGAATGAGACGCCCGAGCGGCCCATTGCCGATAGGCACGGCTGCCCCCCTATGGGGCGAGCCCCGGTAAAACGATCTTTCACTCGGCTTTCGCAGTGAGGATGCGCAGTGAGGATGAAAGAACAAAGCCTTGAAAGCGGCATCATCAGCGAGGGTGGGAAGCGGCGTGGGGACCTTCCGGATAAAACGGTATCGACAAAAAACACAGCCCCCTGGAGTTTCGCGCCATGCAAATCATGACCCAAATCCCAACCATCGAGAACGGAATCTCCTCCTTTACCGAGTTCATCTTCTAAATGTGGTACAGTAGGCCCGCGGATGTAAGGCTTTTTCCATTCCGTGTTTGCAGCTTCCGGACGGAGACTCGTATTCTCTTGTTTTTGTTTGTTTCAGTCACCTTGAATTCTGGTCAACTTATT
>NZ_CALIAA010000296.1 GCF_938040765.1 uncultured Fretibacterium sp. | reverse complement strand
AAAGTAGATTGAAGCCCAAACGAAACTCGAGACCTCAAGTCAGCCCCGACTCATAGCGGGCCGGGGAAGAATTTACCGGGCGGCGTCCGGAACGATGGAGACGTACTTGCGGTCCCCGCGGGTGGCGTATTCCACCCTGCCCGGAAGCAGGGCGAAGAGGGTGAAATCGCGTCCCAGCCCGACGTGTTTCCCAGGATGGACCCTGGTCCCGCACTGCCGGACCAGGATGCTCCCCGCCGTCACCTCCGTGCCGGCGTAGACCTTGATCCCCCTGTACTTGGGGTTGCTGTCCCTGCCGTTGGTGGAACTGCCCTGCCCCTTCTTATGGGCAAAAAACTGTATGTCGAAACGAAAGATCATCTTTGCACCTCCGTGATGCTCACATATCCGGGATAGCCGGACTCTATCTCCTTCAGGGACAGCGCGACCGTCCGCGTCAGAAGGTCCAGGGAATCCGCAACCTCCTCGGGCCAGGACACCCAGATCAGCGGGACGTCGGGGTCGGCCTCGCAGCGCAGATCCCGCACCTCCGCCACCTCGGAAAGCCCAAGCAGAAGGCCGTGGACCAGAGCGGAAACCGCCGCACAGACGACATCCTGCCCCCTCGGAGCGCTCCCGGAATGTCCCAGGCTCTCCAAACCGACAAGCGCGCTTCCGCCCCAGTAAAGGGTGACCCGAACCATGGGGCGCGGCCCGACTGGCTAGCCGTCGATCCCGCGGATGACGACCTCGGTGAAATACTGCCGATGCCCGCGCAGGCGGCGATAGTTCTTCTTGCTCTTGTACTTGAACACGATGACCTTCTTGTCCCGGGCCTGGGCGAGGATCTCCGCCCGGACGCTGGCGCCCGCGACATAGGGAGTCCCGAACTTCGTCCCGCTGTCGCCGCCCACCATCAGGACCTTGTCCAAAACGACCTCGTCCCCCGCGGCCCCGTCCAGGCGTTCGACGCGGAATCTGTCCCCCACCTGAACACGATACTGTTTGCCGCCGGTCTCCAAAACTGCATACACGATCATTTTCCTCCTTCCGCTGGCTCAAGGCTCCCCCGCAGGGTCCCGAAGGACCGCCCGGGAGATTGCGCCCCGGCCATGCGCCGTATAGAACTCAATAATTCTACGCACAGACAGTCGATTCGTCAACACAAAAGCCCCGCCCGACTTCGGGTTGGGTACGGAACAGGCTCGCGAGGCGGGAACAGCGGCCGCGACGTGGCAAAACGATTCCAACTCGGTCGAGCCCGCGAGGGCTCCGCCATCGGCCGGCGAAGGGCTCCCGTCATTCGCCCGGGACGACCAGGGGCTCGAGCTAAGGCCTGCCTACCGTAACGCTCTTCACCGCCCCGTCCTTCCCGAAGTGGACGCTCATTCCCCGGCCGTCCGACTCGGCGTAGCGCCACTGACCGGAGCCCAACTGGTACGGGTACCCCATGGCCCGGAGAAGCTCCGCCTGCGTCATCCCGACCCTGACCCCGTTCTTCAGCTCTCGGCCGGAGGAGGTGAGCTGAAGCCGGGTGACCGCATCGCCGTTCAGTGTGGCAGTCAGCCCCTGCCAGCCCAGGGAGGCCCCCTTGCTCCGGGCCGGCTGCCCCAGGGTCGCAATCATCTCCGCCTTGTTGGCCCCGAAGGACCTCAGCAGCACGTCCGTATACCCCTTGGGAAGCGCCTCGCCCATGGGCAGGAAATATTGCCCGTAGATCCAGCCCTCCTTGTTGGCCCCGGTACGGACCCGATACCAGACGCCCGAGAGCGACCCGGATGTGCCCTCCCAGGTCTCGAGAATCTCGGCCTGGTCGTTCGTCTGCAGGCGCACGACGGACTTCGAGGTGGTGGAGTGATCCTCCCTCAGGTTCACGTTCGACCCCATCACCCTGCCGCGCGCAGGCTTCTCGTGAATCGTCAGGGACGGCAGGTCGATGGACGGTCCGAGGGGCCGGGCGACATCGATGCTATTCACCACGGGCGAGGGCAAAGGCGGGGCCGGCTGCTCCGGGGCAGGTTCCGGACGCACGGGAAGCTGGTTCTCCGGCAGCTTCCGCAGCCCCAGAAGGAACCACGTCGCCCCCCCGATCACCCCCAGCAGGATCAGGACCCCCGCGAACCGGCGCCCCAGGGAGCGGGTCCGCCGCTTTCTCCGCCGCGCGTATTGGGAAAACTCCTGATAGGAGGCGTCGGGGTCGATGTTCAGCGGACGTATCGGGACGGACACATTCTCCTTCCGGGGCCTGACGAACACCTTGTGCGGAGCGGTAACCTGAAACTCCTCCGTCTCGGGCGGACAGAACAGGTCCTCCAGGGGCTCCGGGGGAACTTCGTCCTCCGCCTCGTCGGGAGGGGAAACAACCGGGCCCCGGACGGTATCGACAGCCTCGGCGACCGGCTCTTCGGCATAAGGGACCGCCTCGTGTTTCGGCGGCTCGGGGACCGCGGGCTCCTCCGGGCCCGCATCGGCGGGAATATGCAGGGAGGACCCGCAGGTCGGACAATAGCGGTGGTCGATCGCGACGTTGGCGCCGCAGGTGGGGCAGGTCTTGGAGCTCCTCCTCCGTACCTTGGGCAGCTCCTCCGGCATCGTGGGGAGCGGGACCGTCCTCTCCCTCTCCTGCGGGGCGGAGGCGACCCGCGCCTGCTGCTCCCGACGCCTCCGCCGCAGTTCCCGGGGATCGATCAGCTCCTCCTCGGGGGCATCGGGCTCGTCCTCCCCATAGTCATCCTCATCGTCCGCGAAATCGGAGCGGCGAGGAAGGAAAAAGCAGAGGACCGTGGCGATCAGGTACAGGCTCCCGTAGATCCAGAACTCGGAGGGAGAGACGATGCAGAGCAGGGCCCCCAGCATCAGATAGACACTGCCCATCCGGTTCCGGTTGAAGGCGACGATCCCGCCGATCATGGCAAATACGGCGGATGTGATCGTCAGGGCCCCGACCAGCCACGGCGGCATGGATCCGGAGCTCACCGGAAAGAGGCCGAAGAGCATGAACACGCTGTGAATCATCGACAGAACAAACGTTCCCAAGGATAACGCCAAAATAATCCAACGCATCGTTCTTTCCTCCAGGACGGCAAAACTATTTCCCAGCCTCCCGTACCGACGCGGCACAAAAGGACATGGGGCCGGACCGCAGCAGGCTTGGCCATCAAATCCGGATTACCCGGAAAACCGGAAGCTCATCCTGCTGCGGCAGCCCGACGAACGCCTTCTTAATTTACACGAAAAGGCGGAAATCACAACCCCAAAGAGGCTGAAGCCGCTAAGGAAGCGCTAATTACAACAAAAGCGCATATTTTTCCAAAAGGAAATATGCCAAACATCTATAGGCAAAAATCTCCAGCGCTTCCCTGAAAATTAATATGGGGGCTTCGCCCCCAA
>NZ_CALIAA010000295.1 GCF_938040765.1 uncultured Fretibacterium sp. | reverse complement strand
TCGCTCCTGCTCCATGCCGATATTATCCAAAAAGACCTATCGTACGGGGGGGGGGACATTTTCTCTGACTACTTATAGGGGGACATTATCACAGATCAACGACATATTGAAAATTTTCACTTGACTTTCTCTTTTGTTTTCGCTAACCTTACCCTCTAAGAAATATTGTCGACAGAGTTCAGTCGTCTGCAAGTTCATTCATGGTTGACTTGGGGATTGGATTGACTTGGGCCGAAGCGTCCGGTGTTGCTCCGGCACTGGAGAAGGGGGCGGTCATTTTGGAAGGCGCGTTGTCGAATGTTGTGGTGTTGGACTTGACGAGGGTCCTGGCCGGGCCGTTTTGCTCCATGATGATGGCAGACATGGGAGCTGTCGTTATCAAGATCGAGAATCCGAAGGGAGGCGCCGACGAACGGAGCATGGGGCCCTTCAAAGAGGGGGTGAGCGCTTATTCGATGAACCTGAACCGCAACAAGAAGGCGGTTACCTTGAACTTGAAGGACCCAAAGGGCAAGGGCATCTTTCTGGAGATGTTGAAGAAGGCCGATGTGGTGCTCGAGAACTTCCGTCCCGGAACGATGGAGAAGCTGGGATTGGGCTACGAGGACCTGAAAAAAGTCAACCCGGGTATCGTCTACGGCGCCATATCGGGATTCGGTCACACGGGACGCTACAGCAAGCGCCCGGGGTACGACATCATCGCTCAGGCGATGGGCGGTCTGATGAGCACAACCGGCTGGCCCGGAGGCGAGGCCACCCGAACGGGAACCGCCATGGGCGATGTTCTGGGAGGGTTGTCCTGCGCCATAGGAGTTCTGGCTGCGCTCAACTCCCGTGCCCGGACCGGACAGGGGCAAAAAGTGGATATTGCCCTCGTCGACTCCGTGGTCGCGAGCCTGGAGATCATCAACATGATTTATTTCGTTGAGGGACGCGTTCCGGAGCGTATCGGCAATCGGTACGAGTCCACCTATCCCTACGATTCCTTCCGGGCGTCGGACGGCTCTCTGGTCATCGGGGCCGGGAACAACAAGCTGTGGCAGGACCTGGCGAGGACGATGGGGCGGGAGGACCTTCTTCGGGATCCGCGCTTCGGCGAAACCAGGGATCGGGTTGCCCATCACGAAGAGCTGCAGGGGATTGTCGAGGCTTGGACGTCGCGGCAAACCGTGAAGGAAATCCATGAAAAGCTGGATCGGGCGGGTGTCCCCTGCGCGCCGATCTATTCCATCGACCAGGTGACCGCCGACCCGCACATCGCCGAGGATCGGGAGATGTTTGTGGAGTGCGAGCACCCCATCGCGGGAAGGCTGAAGCTGACGGGCTCGCACCTGAAGCTCAGCGGTACCCCGGCCTCGATACGGACGCCGGCCCCCGAGCTGGGGCAACATAATAACGAGGTCTACGGCTCGATGCTGGGGTATACGGCCGAGCAGGTCGCCGAACTCGAACGGGAGGGAGTGCTTTGAGGAAGGACGCGGCATTACCCGACTCCGTTGTGGTCCGGGAGGTCTGTCCCCGCGACGGTTTTCAGAATGTGAAGGAGTTCATCCCCACGGAGCGGAAGCTCGAGTGGATCGACGCCCTGTTTGAGGCTGGGGTGACGGAGATGGAGGTCACCTCGTTCGTCAGCCCCAAGGCTATCCCTCAGCTGGCGGACGCTGCGGAGGTGCTGACGGAGACGAAACGCCGCCACCCGACGGCGCGCCTGACGGCCTTGGTTCCCAACACCAAGGGGGCGGAGCGCGCGCTGGCCTGCGGGGCCGACGTCCTGAACGTCGTATTCTCCGCCAGCGAAAGCCACAACAAGGCCAACCTGAACCGCAGCGTGGCGGAGTCCCTGTCGGGACTGGACGATATCGCTCGTTTGATCGAGGGAAGGGCGGAACTGTCCGTCTCCATCGCCACGTCCTTCATGTGTCCGTTCGAGGGGCGCACTGATCCGCGAAGGGTATCCGAGCTGATCGGCATCGTTCGGGAGAAGGGGGCGCGCAGCATCTGTCTGGCCGAGACCATCGGCACCTGTCATCCCAGGGATTTCGCCGAGACCCTGGATGCCGTGTTCCCGGCCCTGGATGGCATTCCCGTATTCCTGCACATCCACAACACGTTCGGAATGGCCCTGTTGAACGTTCGTGAGGCCCTGGTGCGAGGATTCGACCGCTTCGATTCCGCAGCCGGGGGGCTGGGCGGCTGTCCCTACGCGCCCGGCGCGGCGGGCAACGCGGCGACCGAGGACCTGGTCTTCTACCTGAATGGGTTGGGGATCGAGACGGGGCTGGATCCCCTGGCACTTGTGAAGGTCGCTCGGTGGATGCGGGACTATGGGCTTGGAACCCTGGGGCACCTGGTCAAGAGCCGCTTCGGTCAGCCTGTGGGGCCGTGCTGCTGATCTCGGATTGGAACGAGGTTCCTGCCTCGCCTGGGCGAGGCTCAATCACAAAGTGGAGATGATGACAATGAAGTACTGGAAACGGAAATTTTTTGCGGCATTGCTTTTTGTGGTATTGATTTTTGCGACGATGCTTCCCGCTGTGGCGGCAACGGCCGCGGAGAACAAGCTCTCCAATCAGTTTCCCCCTTCGCACCATATTTCCAAGGGGCTGGCGATCTTCGCCGATAAGGTGAAGGAGTACTCGCAGGGCAGGATAGCGATCCGGATTTTCGACTCCGCCCAGCTCTTCAAGGACACGGAGATCGTCGAGGCCCTTCAGGATGGGCTCGTGGATATCGGACTCGTCGCCACCAACAAGTGGGGCGGCATGATCCCGGCGGCGGACGTGTTCGACGTCCCCTTCCTCTTCGTGGGACTGGATTCCCCCAAGAAGTTCCTCGAGGAGGGGGCGGGCGAGATCCTGGATAAGGAGTTCGTGAAGTTCGGGGTCAAAAACCTCTTCTGGGTCGATTACGGCTTCATCCAGATGTGGAACAGCAAACGTCCGCTGCGGACGCCCGCGGATTTCGCCGGACTGAAGATGCGCTCCTACAGCGCGGGCGACTCCGAAACGCTCAAGGCCCTGGGCGCGGCCCCCACCCTGATGAGCTCCTCCGAGATGTACATGGCGCTTCAGCGGGGAACCGTGGATGGCGCGACGACGGGCATGCCGGCCGGCGTCTCCCGAAAGGTGTACGAGGTCCAGAAGTACCTGACGATCGCCAACTATTCGACGGCGGAGTTCAGCGTTCAGTCGAACCTTGATTGGTGGACGGGACTCGATGCCGACAGTCAGGAGATCATCCTGAGGGCAGGGAAGGACGCGGAGGCGTGGATCCGTGAGGCGATCGTGGATTCCGAGGCCGAGGCCGAGAAGGCGGTCCGGGATGCCGGCCTCGAGGTCGTCGTCCTTACGCCGGAGGAGCGGGCCGAGTTCGTAAAGGCCACGCAGTCCGTCAAGGAACAATTCGTGAAACACGCCGGCGAGATCGGCGGGCAATTGATCGCTCTTGGCGACAAGCTGTTCCGGTAACTTCGTATGTTCCATCCAGGGGCGTCCGGAGTTCCGTGGGACGCCCCCAATCCGCTTCTTTGTCGACAGGAGGAATTTGTCCATGATGGGCAGGATACGTTCTTTCGTAAGGTCGGGAAACCTTTGTCTGGGCTACCTCAGCGGCCTGGGCATCCTCGCGATGAGCTTGATGCTCTTCTATGAGGTCATCGCCCGCTACTGCTTCGGCTCCCCAACGATCTGGGTTCAGGAGGTCTCCATTTACCTGTTCATGTGGTCGATGCTGGCCGGGGCATCCTACACGCTGATGCTGGGCAAGCACGTGCGGATCGATCTGATTTTCGATCGCCTTTCCCCAAGGGTACAGAACCTTTTGGATATCGTCACCAGCCTTGTGGGGATGCTCTTCTGCGCCATCGTGACTCATCAGGCCTACCTGATGATTGCGGGCAGCATTCGGTTCAACAAGCTCAGTGCGACCATCCTGCGGGTCCCGATGTGGCTGGTGCAGCTGCCTCTTTTCCTGGGTTTCCTGCTCCTGACCCTTCAGTTTCTGCTGATAGCCCTCGATCGGGTCGAGGCCCTGAACGGAGCCTCCGCCGAAGCGGAAGGGGGAGCGGCGTAGATGTCCGAATTTCTGCTGGTCATTCTTCTCCTGATGCTGATCCTTTGCATGGGACTGCCCGTGGCCTTCTCTCTGGGTGCCACGTCCGTTGCCCTGATCTTCCTGTTCGGACTTCCCCTCAAGGTCGTCGGGGCGACGATGTTCTCCTCCTTGGACAGCTTCACGACGCTTTCCATCCCGATATTCGTCCTCATGAGTCAGATCCTGCTGGACGGACGTGTTGGGGACGACCTGTTCGAGGTCATGAACGCCTGGGTGTGCCATCTTCCCGGAGGGCTGGCCATTGGGACGATCCTGGCCTGCGCATTCTTTGCCGCCATCACGGGGTCGGGCGCCGCAACGGCGGCGACCATCGGGATGGTCGCCTATCCTGCGATGATCGAACGTGGTTACGACAAATCCTTTACCCTGGGCCTGCTGGCCGCGGGCGGAACGCTGGGGATCCTGATCCCTCCCAGCATTCCGATGATCATCTACGGAACGGTGACGGAGGACTCCGTCGGCAGGCTGTTCATCGCGGGCGTCGTCCCCGGCCTCATCCTGGCGGGGCTCTTCATCCTGTATGCGATCATGAAGAGCAAACGGGGCGGTTTTACCCCGATGCCCAGGACCACCTGGAGCGAGAGGTTCTCCATCACGGCCAAGAACATCTGGGGAATCCTGTTGCCCTTCATCATCATCGGCGGAATCTACTCCGGCGCGTTCACTCCGACCGAGGCGGCGGCGGTCGGACTGGTCTACAGCCTGTTCGTGACCGTCGTGGTCTACCGTACCATCAAGGTTCGGGACATCCCGGGAATCTGTCTGAAGTCCGTTCCCACCTCGTGCATGATCGCGATCATCATCGCCGGGGCGCTATTGTTCGGCAGGGTCATGGCTCTGTTGCAGATCCCCCAGGCCCTTACGGAGATCGTCGTGGAAAACAAAATGTCCGCACTGACGTTCATCATCGTCATGAACCTCCTGATGCTGGTGTTGGGCGCCATGCTGGAGACGGTCTCCATCGTACTGCTGACCATGCCCTTGGTGACGCCTATCCTGCATGCTCTGGGGATCGATACCATCTGGTACGGCGTGATCCTGACGGTGAACATGACGATGGCCCTGGTTACGCCCCCCGTCGGGATGAACCTCTATGTGATCTGCGGCATTCGTAATGATGTAAAGATGAAGGAGGTCATCCAGGGAGTGTTTCCCTTTATCGTCATCATGATTTTGTTCCTGGTCGCTACCATCGTGTTCCCGCAGATGAGCCTGTGGCTCCCCTCCGTGATGAAGTAGCGCCTGGCTTCGGCTCATTTCATTTACTGGAGAAGGACCCCCCGCTTTTTCG
>NZ_CALIAA010000294.1 GCF_938040765.1 uncultured Fretibacterium sp. | reverse complement strand
GTTTAAGGAGGTCTCTTGGAGTGAGAAAATTTCTGATTGCGTTGTCCCTGGTTTTGGTCCTGGCGTCCGTCGGCATGGCGGCCGAGCTGTACGCGGGCGAGGAGGCCCTGGCGGCGGCGGCCAAGGCGGAGAAGGGCCTGAACAGCTACGACACGGGCCCGACCTGGGCCAACTGGCAGGCGCTCTTCGAAGGATTCGAGAAGCGCTACGGGATCGAGATCGCCTTCAACGATCTGGGCAGTGGGGCCACGGTCGTACGTCTGGACAAGGAACGCAACAACCCGCAGGGCGACACGGCCTACTACTTCATGCCCTCCGGTGCGGAGGCCGGAAAGCGCGGCCTTACCGAGCCCTTCAAGCCGATCAATTTCGATCGCATTCCCGATATCCTGAAGGACCCCGAGGGCAAATGGTTCTGCATCCATAAAATGACCGTCTGTTTCGCCGTCAACAAGAACCTGGTAAAGGAGACCCCCCGAAGCTGGGCCGATCTCCTGAAACCGGAATACGCCAAGTCCATCGTCTATCTCGACCCGCGCACAGCCGGAATCGGCTACGCCATCGTCCTCTCCAGCATCCACGCCCAGGGCGGCGACCTGGACCACCCCGAGGCGGGCATCGACTACCTGGCGAAACTCCAGCAGAGCGGCAACATCCGCATGATCGAGAAGACCACCGAGTTCGACAAGTTCGTCAAGGGCGAGATCCCGATCTGGATCACCTACGACGCCAACGCCTACCGCGCCAAGTACATCGCGGAGCTGGGCGACGCCGTGGACATCGTCATCCCCGAGGAGGGCAGCGTGACCGCCCCCTACGCGATCAGCCTGGTGAAGGACGCGCCCAACCCCAACGCGGGCAAGCTGTGGCTGAACTACATCCTCTCGGACGAGGGGCAGGGGCTCTTCGCCAAAGGTTTCGTACGCCCAATCCTGCCCAATTTCGAGTTCCCCGAGGAGGTCCGTTCCAAGTTCCTCCCCGCCGCGGACTACGAGCGCGCCAAGGACCTTGACTGGGTGAAGGCGGCAGAGGTCCAGAAGACGCTCGCCTCGCTCTGGGGGTCCAAGGTCCTCGGGGAAGACTAGGCTTTGGAAAACCGAAAGTATCTCTATTTGTTGCTGTTGCCTGTGGCGGCCGTGCTGATCTGTTTTCTGGCATGGCCGCTGCTGCTGGTCGTCTGGGAGAGCCTCTTCGTAGAGGGCAGGCTCTCCTACGGCAACTACCTGTCACTCTTCGTCCGAAAGTTGTACCGGGAGTCGCTCTGCACCAGCCTGGGGCTTTCGGTCTCCACGGCGGTGCTCGGAACGGCCCTGGGCCTGCCGATCTCCTACGTCATCCACAGGAGCCGCAGGGCCAAGGGATTCTTGATGGCCCTGACCTCCGTCCCCCTTACCTTCAGCGGGCTGGTCGTGGGCTTTGCCTTCATCGTCCTCCTGGGAACAAGCGGCTTCCTCACCCTGCTCCTGAAGCGTGCCTTCGGGATCGAGCCCCTGGAGTTCTCCGCATTCCTCTTCACTTGGCGCGGGCTGATCGTGGCTTACCTCTATTTTCTGATCCCAAGGACGATCCTGACGCTGACCGTGGCGTGGAGCAATATGGACTGGAGCCTGATCGAGGCGGCACAAAGCCTCGGCGCCGGACGCAGCACGATCCTGCTCAGGGTGCTGCTCCCCATGTTGCTGCCCTCGCTCCTCTCCGGCTCCTCACTGCTCTTTGCCGTGAGCATGGGGGCCTTCGGAACCGCATTCGCCCTGACGGGGACGTCCGTGAAGATCCTGCCCATGGTCATCTACACGCAGGTCTCCGACATGTCGACGGACATCGCCCAGGCAGACGCTCTGGCCGTCGTCCTGACCCTGGTTACCACAGGGGTTATCGTGCTCTACGAGCGCTTTTTCCGTCCCGCGGGGACATAATTCCCCCCGTTACGAACGGGGGGCAGACTCATGCCCCCCCCACCGCCGCCATCCTCACTTCTTCTCGTACTCCTTCAGCATGGCGGCGTACTCCGCCTCGCAGCCCTTGCGGATGTGGTACACGTAATCGTCGTTCGGGAACTTCCCCGTCCTCACGTCCTCCGCGTAGGCCTTGAACGCGTTCGTGATCACCTCCGCGATATTCGCGTACTTCTTCACGAACTTCGGCGTGAACGCCTGGAACTGGCCCAGCATGTCCCCGCAGATGATGAGCTGCCCATCGCACGGCCAGCCCGCTCCGATGGAATACACCGGGATGGAGAGGCGTTTCGTGATGAACTCCGTCAACTCCGGCGGGATGCCCTCCACCAGGAGCGCGTAGGCCCCCGCCCGCTCCACCGCCAGCGCGTCCTCGATCACGTAGCGGGCCGAATCCGGCGTCACGCCCTGCGCCTTGAACCCGCCCATCGGGCCGGAGCTCTGCGGCGTCAGGCCGATGTGCCCGCACACCAGCACCCCGCTGTCCGCGATGGCCTTGATGCGGCTCTCCACGCGCACCCCGCCCTCCAGCTTGACGGCATCGACGTCCGCCTCCTTGAAGAAGCGCACCGCGTTCTCCACGGCCTGCTCGTCCGAGACCTGATACGAGCCGAACGGCATGTCGCCCATCACGAAGGTGTTCGGCGCTCCCCGGCGGACGGCCTTGCAGTGACTGATGCAGTCCTCCATCGTAACGGGGATCGTGCCCGGGTAGCCCAGCACCACCATGCCCAGGGAGTCGCCCACCAGGATCATGTCCAGGCCCGCCGCCTCCGCGAACATCGCCGTCGGGAAGTCGTAGGCCGTGATCCACGTCACCTTCTCCCCGTTCTTCTTCATCTCCAGAAACTCCAGGCGTCCCTTCTTCTTTGCCATGACGAACTCTCCTTTCTCTCGTTCAGGGATTCAGCTCCTGAGATTTCAATACAGCAACCGCCTCAGCGATAATGCACCTTCGATTGGTCCAGCTTCGAGAGGTCGTAGTCTTCCTTCGTCTCGTCCTTGAAGCCGATGGCCAGAAGGCACAGGACGGAGAGGCGCTCGGGGATGTCCAGCATCCGCCTCGCCGCATCCTCGGCCGTCCCCTCCCCGCAGGGACGCCTTCGGACCTGAATCCAGCAGCATCCCAGACCCAGGGCCTCCGCCTCGAGAAAAATCTGCGTGGCGGCGATGGAGGCGTCCTCCTCCCAGACGTCGCTGACGGCGGGATCGGCCGTCACGGCTACCGCCAGAGCGACCGTCCTCAAGGCATCCCCGCCCGCGTCGCGGCAGTCCGCAAGCCGCGCTACCACCGCCCGGTCCCGGACGAAGAAAAGCTCCACGGGCTTTCTGTTCTTTGCCGAGGGGGCCAGAAGCCCCGCGTGGACCAGCGCCTTGACCTGCGGATCGCTCAAAACGCCGCTTGTAAACTTCCGAATGCTCCTGCGCCGTTCCAGAAGTTCAAGCATGGGTCCTCATCCTTTCGTTTTCGGAATATTTACAGGGCCATTATCCATTATACCCAAAATCCCCCCGCACAGGCCGCAGGGGCATCTTTTTGTTGTGGGAACCGGGGACATCTGATAAAATTCGCTGGAACCGTCTTATCCGGGACGGCGTTTCACAGCAGGGAGGGATATTCCGTGAACATCAACAGTTTCGACAGGCTGGGGCAGGCCGGGGCCGCCATGATGCAGGACTCCGTCAACCGGGCCGCGGCGGTGGCCGCGTCCGTGAGCTCGGGCGGCATGGACGTCATGGACATCGCGAAGTCGTCCGTCGAGCTCAGCCAGGCAAAGGTCCAGATGGCCATGGGCGCCTTTCTCATCCGCACCCAGGAGGAGCTCATGAACTCCACCCTTCAGCTTTTTGGCGTGGGAAAGAACCACAACGCGAAGTACTGAACCCCGGCAGACACGCCAGGGGCTCCGGCGCCGAACGCACCAAGGTCTCAGGAGTATGAGGGCGGCGTCGGCCAATCGGCCGGCGCCGCCTCGCCTTCACACCGCTCTCGCAGACA
>NZ_CALIAA010000293.1 GCF_938040765.1 uncultured Fretibacterium sp. | reverse complement strand
ATGATATGATATCGAAATGGGGACGGTCGTAAACCCGGTGACCTTGCGATGGGCGAGTGCCCGTCGAGGACCGGGGATGTTCCTCGGCCGGGAAACGATATCGTTGTCGTAAGCCCCGGACGAAGTCCGGCCGTCCCGTTTTTCCCGGCAGAAAAGCCTGTATGGAAAAAAGCCCGCACGGGATTGAACGCCCTCGCTGCAGGACCCGCCCGAAGTGGAGAGGAGAGACTTTGCGATGCCAATGAAGGATGAGACGACGACCCTGGCCCTGGACTTCCCGAATGGACTGCCCAGGATGCCCGAGTTCGACCCCGGCTGCCGCCGCGCGCCCGACAGAGGGTACACGCTGAACGAGCGGGAGACGGTGCTGGCGCTCAAAAACGCGCTGCGCTACATCCCCGAGCGTTTTCACAGGAAGATGGCGCCGGAGTTTCTGGAGGAGCTGAGGACCCGAGGCCGCATCTACGGCTACCGGTTCCGCCCCGAGGGCCGGCTCTGGGGCAGGCCCATCGGCGAGTACAGGGGGCGCTGCACGGAGGGACGCGCGTTCCAGGTGATGATCGACAACAACCTGGACTTCGACATCGCGCTCTACCCCTACGAGCTCGTCACCTACGGCGAGACCGGGCAGGTGTGCCAGAACTGGATGCAGTACCTCCTCATCAAGAAGTACCTGGAGGTCCTGACGCCCGACCAGACGCTGGTGGTGGAGTCCGGACACCCTCTGGGCCTGTTCCGGTCGAAGCCCGAGGCGCCGCGCGTCGTCATCACCAACGCGATGATGGTGGGGCTGTTCGACAACCAGGAGGAGTGGCACCGCGCCATGCAGCTCGGCGTGGCGAACTACGGACAGATGACCGCGGGCGGCTGGATGTACATCGGGCCTCAGGGCATCGTGCATGGAACGTTCAACACCGTGCTGAACGCCGGGCGCATGAAGTTCGGCAACAACCCGGACGTCCTGAAGGGGCGGCTCTTCGTCACCTCGGGCCTGGGCGGCATGAGCGGCGCCCAGCCCAAGGCGGCGGACATCGCGGGCTGCGTCTCCGTCACGGCGGAGGTGGACGAATCCCGCATCGCGACGCGGCACGGTCAGGGCTGGGTCAAGGAGATCGCGAAGACGCCCGAGGAGGCGTTCGGCCGAGCCCATGAGTTGATGCGCAAGGGGGAGGTCCGATCCATCGCCTTTCACGGCAACGTCGTGGACCTGCTCCAGTACGCGGTGGACCACAATATAGGCATCGACCTGCTCTCCGATCAGACGAGCTGCCACGCGGCCTACGACGGCGGCTACTGCCCGGCGGGCATCACCTTCGAGGAGCGCACGCGCCTGCTGAAGGAGGACCCCGACCGCTTCCGCGTGCTGGTGGACGAGACCCTGCGGCGCCATTTCAACCTGGTGAGGACGCTCGTCGAGAGGGGGGCGTACTTCTTCGACTACGGAAACGCCTTCCTGCGCGCGGTCTTCGACGCCGGCGTGACGGAGGTGGCCAGGAACGGCCGCGACACCCACGAGGGCTTCATCTTCCCGAGCTACGTGGAGGACATCATGGGGCCCATGCTCTTCGACTACGGCTACGGACCGTTCCGCTGGTGCTGCCTGTCCCGGGACCCCGAGGACCTGAGGCGGACGGACAGGGCGGCGATGGACTGCATCGACCCCAACCGGCGCTTCCAGGACAAGGACAACTGGGTCTGGATCCGCGACGCGGAGAAGAACGAGCTGGTGGTCGGGACACAATGCCGCATCCTGTACCAGGACGCGGAGGGCCGCGTGCGCATCGCGCTGAAGTTCAACGAGATGGTGCGCAACGGGGAGATCGGGCCGGTGATGCTGGGCCGCGACCACCACGACGTGTCCGGGACGGACTCGCCCTACCGCGAGACGTCCAACGTCAAGGACGGCAGCAACATCATGGCGGACATGGCCACGCAGTGCTTCGCGGGCAACGCGGCGCGCGGCATGAGCCTGGTGGCGCTGCACAACGGCGGCGGCGTGGGCATCGGACGGGCAGTCAACGGCGGGTTCGGCCTGGTGCTGGACGGCTCGTTCCGGGTGGACGAAATAATCCGAAGCGCCATGAGCTGGGACGTCATGGGCGGCGTGGCGAGAAGGGCCTGGGCCCGAAACGAGAACGCGCTCGCGACGGCCGCGGCCTTCAACGAAAAGCGCACGGGCGAGCACATCACCCTGCCCTACCTGGCCGACGAGGCGTATTTGACGGAGCTGGCCGGAAGGCGGCACGGCGCCGACACCCCCGAAAGCTCCCGATAGAAATACAAAAATCAGGAGGAGACATCCGAAAAAGGGGCGGGATCATTCCCGCCCTTTTCTCTGGCTGAGCCCTTGCGCTATACTATATTCCGAATCCACATCAACATTTTTGAGGGGTGTTGAACGATGGAGAAGAAGGAACTGCTTCTGGGCAACGAGGCGATTGCGGGGGCGGTCGTCGCTGCGGGCTGTCAGGTCGCGACCGCCTATCCGGGGACGCCGTCCTCGGAGATCCTTCCGGCCATAGCCCGCTTCGCGGACGCGCAGGACGCGGAGATCGCCGTGGAGTGGGGCGCAAACGAGAAGGTCGCCTACGAGATGGCCGTCTCCGCGGCCTTCGCCGGGGCCCGTGCCTGCTGCGTCATGAAGCACGTGGGGCTGAACGTCGCCGCCGACCCTTTCATGACGACGGCCCTTTACGAACTCGAGGGCGGCATGCTCCTCATCGCCGCCGATGACCCCGGCCCCCACAGCTCGCAGAACGAGCAGGACAGCCGCTTTTTCGCGATGTTCGCCAAGGTCCCCTGCCTCGACCCCGCCGATGCAGCGGAGGCCGCGGCCATGGTCGCCGACGCCTACGCGCTGTCCGAGCGGTACGGCGTCGCCACCGTCCTGCGCCCGACGACGCGCATCTCCCACTCGCGCCAGGCGATTGCGCTGCCCTCCGTCCGGGCCGACGGCCTGCCCGTCAAGTTCGACCGCAATCCCGCGCGCTGGTGCCCGCTGCCCGCTCTCGTGCGTATCTCCCATCCCAAGCACATCGCACGGCTGGAAAAAATCCGCGGGGAGTTCGAGACGGATTGGTGCCGCTACAATTACGAGCTTCCCTCCTCGAAGTCGGCGAAGCTGGGTGTCATCGCCTCGGGGATCGCCTTCGCGTCGCTGTGCGACGTGCTGAAGGAATGGGGCCGGGAGGACGTCGATATTCTCAAGATCGGCACGCCGTTCCCCCTGCCGGGGACGATGGCGGACGCGTTCGTCGCGCGGCACGAGCGCGTGCTGGTCCTCGAGGAGAGTTACCCCGTCATCGAGATGCAGCTCACGGACCGGACGAACGTCCGGGGACGCTGCGACGGAACGGTCCCGGGCGCGGGGGAGCTCCTGCCCGAAGTCATCGCCTCGATCCTGACGGAGGTCCTGGGGGAGGAGCCTCCCAAGGCGGACGTCCTTCCGGATTTCGCCCCTGTCATCAAGGACCTGCACCTCGCCCCGCGCAAGCCTCAGCTCTGCGCCGGGTGCCCTCACCGCAGCAGTTTTTTCTCCATCCGCCGGGCGCTTCCCAACGCCATCAACCCATCGGATATCGGCTGCTACACGCTGGGCATCAACCAGAAGGGCATCGACACCAGCGTCTGCATGGGCGCCGCCGTCACGGTGTCGTCAGGATTTTTCCTGGCCCACGAGGTCACGGGCCAATCCCGGCCCATCGTCGCGACCATCGGGGACTCGACCTTCTTCCACATGGGCGTGCCCGGCCTTCTCAGCGCCGTGTACAACCGCCACGCGTTCGTCCTCTGCATCCTGGACAACAGCTCCACCGCCATGACGGGGGGGCAGTCGCATCCCGGCCTGGGGGACAAGCCCAGAAGGGACGACTCCGGCGTCGCCGTCGACCTCGAGCAGCTGGTCCGCGGATGCGGCGTCGCCTTCGTCGAGACCGTGCCCGCCTACGACCACGCCGTGGGGGTCGACGCGGTCAAACGTGCGTGGCAGCACGCGGAGGCGCAGAGGACCCCGGCGGTCCTGATCTTCAGGCATCCCTGCATGCTGCTGAGGCGCCCGCAGCCGGTCATCCCCATGACCGTCGACCACGAGAAGTGCGTGGGGTGCCGCTACTGCATCGACTACTTCGGCTGCCCGGGGCTGCATTTCGACGAGCACACAAAAAAGGTCTCGATCGACCCGCTCTACTGCATCTCCTGCGGGACGTGCGAGCCGGTCTGTCCGCAAGGGGCCATCGGGAAGAGGGAGGCGAACTGAGATGCGTCGGGACAAGGACATGCAGTACGTCATCGTCGGGATAGGCGGCCAGGGCATCCTCTTCACCAGCAGAGTCCTGGGTCGGGTGGCGATCGGCAAGGGGCTGCCCGTGATCGGCAGCGAGGTCCACGGCATGGCCCAGCGCGGCGGATCGGTCATCAGCCACTTCAAGATCGGCGGCTACCGCGGCTCGCTGGTCCGCACGGGGCAGGCCGATGTCCTGATGGCCTTCGACCAGTCGGAGGGCATCCGCAACCTCCCCTACCTCAGGGAGGGAGGAACCTTCGTCGTCAACGTCCACGACGATGCCGTCTTCCAAAACGAGCGGCTCGCGGCCTATCTCTCGTCCCGAGGGATCGACGTCTGCCGCTTCGCGGGCTACGACATCCTGAACGCGCACATGAAGGGCAACTACCTCTTTCTGAACGTCCTCATCCTTGGCGCCGCCAGCGGCATGGGCATCGTCGGACTGGAACGGGACCTCGTCGAGAAGGCGCTCGAGGAGTTGGCTCCGCCCAAGCACCTGGAGGCGAACCTCAGGGTCTTCGAGCTGGGTCTCTCCGCCTCCGGGAGGTAAAACCTCCTGAGCCGTCACGATCATCCGGAACGCTCCCGGACGCTTCTCCCGCTCGCGGCGCGCGTCGGGGTCCTCCCCCGCCCCGCCTTCACCCTGACGGAGGTGCTCATCGTCCTGTCGATCCTGGGACTGATGGCAGGGGCGGCGGCAGCGATAAACTGGGGCCGCGCGTCCCCCGAGCGGGAGGCGGGACGGGCCATGCACTGGATCCTCCGTTCTCTGACGAGGGCGAACCGGACGGGGCGTTCCTTTACCCTTCGGCTCAGCGCCGGGACCTCCGCGGAGACCCTGGCCCTGAGGTGGAAGGACGATCCGGATGCGGAGACGTTCCCCGCAGCTCCGGGGGTTCGGTTCCAGCTTGTCCGTCACAGCTTATTCGCTCCCGAGAGCGTTTACAGCCCTCAGTGGGGGACCTTCACTCCGGCGGCCACGGTCCGCATCACGGCGCCGCGGGGGGCGAAGCCCCACTACCTGATCCTCTCGGGCTATGGCCGGGTGCGTACCGCTTCGTCGCCTCCGCCGGGCGGAGTGGAGTAAGCTGATCGGAAGGGCGTGTGCTTTATGACAAAGGGAGGGATTCACAGTGAAAGAGTGGACTAGCAGCATGAGCAAGGAAGAAACCATGGCGATTATCGTGAAAGCACAAGAATTAGAAAGCCTGGGGAAGAAAGAAGATGCTGCAGCGCTCAGGATTAAGATTCCTCTGCATCCTGGAGTTGCGGATGATGTTAAACGTTTCAATGGTATTCAATGGTTGATTGACGGAGGCTTTAACCTCACGGATGCGGTTGCAGCTTTTGGGGAAAAGTGGCTCCATGAATGATCGTTTTGAAAAAGATCTTCTCCTGAACATTACAGGATGCGGTAGTTTAAGGACCTTGAGAGATCAGTCATTTGAAAACATCAAATACTCGAGCGGTGTCAAGGAGCTCTGTAGTTTACTTCAAGATGCTGTTCGGTCAAAGTCCCCGCAGCAGAGCCTTTTGGCGGAGAAGTATTGCATCGTTTTTCAGCGAAACTACTGTACGACGAACGAGGCCGAAAGGGACAAGCTCAATGATCAGTTGATGAAGCTGGCGGATGCACAGACGTCCGTCAGCCTTGTCATGGAGCCGGAGCAGTATCGCGAATTTGCTCGAAGCAGCTTCATGGAAACACGGGAGGGC
This sequence comes from uncultured Fretibacterium sp., assembly GCF_938040765.1. Lineage (GTDB taxonomy): Bacteria > Synergistota > Synergistia > Synergistales > Aminobacteriaceae > CAJPSE01. The sequence continues at coordinate 101 of NZ_CALIAA010000293.1, read as the reverse complement.
CGATTGCCCTACCACGGCTGCGCGGTTTTCGTGAAGACGCAAATCGATACATTGAACAGGAGCGGGCAGGGGACGGGCATCGAGGCCGAGAAAGAATTATG
>NZ_CALIAA010000292.1 GCF_938040765.1 uncultured Fretibacterium sp. | reverse complement strand
CAGAGCACTGGTCTCCAAAACCGGGGGTTGCAAGTTCGAGTCTTGCCGGGCCTGCCATTTTTTTATTGTCCAGGGTGTCGTTTCGAGGTGCCCGCAGGAGGCAATGCATGGCTAAAGAAGTTGCGAGTTCGATCCCGGGAATCGGTTTCCTGCGGGAGGCCAAGGCCGAGCTGAAGAAGGTGACCTGGCCCGGCAGAAAGCAGATTTGGTTTTCGACGCTGGTCGTTATCTTTTTTACACTTTGTGCCTCCATCTATCTGGGGGCGATCGATTTTCTCCTGACGTGGGTCTTCTCCGGGATCCTGAGCTGACGACGGCTCATCGGATAGGATCCCAGGCGCGCAGGTGGGGGTGAAGGGACTTTTCCCGAGGTTTTCATGGAGGCACAGGACGAGCGCCGCTGGTATGTCGTACAGACCTACGCGGGCTATGAGAATCGAGTGAAGGCCAACCTGGAGCAGCGCATAGCGACGATGGGGATGGAGAAAAACATCTTCAACGTGCTGGTTCCTGTGGAGGAGCGGGTCTTCGTAAAGGAAGGGAAAAGCCGCAAGGTCTCCAGGAAGCTTTATCCCAGCTATGTGCTTGTGGAGATGCTGCTCGACGAGCAGTCGTGGTACGTCGTGCGGCATACCCCGGGAGTGACGGGATTCGTCGGGGCGGGAAGCCTCCCGCTGCCTCTTTCCGAGAAGGAGGTCCGTGAGCTGATGTCCCGTATCGGCTCGGAGCAGGCCAAGCCCAAGGTGGAGATCAATTTCAGGCTGGGAGATACCGTCACCGTCAGGAGCGGTCCTTTTGAGGGGCAGGCGGGCCCCGTGGTGGAGATCATCCCGGAAAAGGGCAAGGTCAAATTCACGGTCAGCGTATTTGGTCGCGAGACCGTCGTCGAGACCGATTACGACCTCCTGGAAAAGATATGACAGACGTTCCCGTCCCTCTCTGGACGGGATCTGTGCCGTAGATGAGGTTTTATTTAGGAGAGGGGATTTTGTTTCATGGCAAAGAAGGTCGTTGGGCAGATTAAGTTGCAGTTGCCGGCCGGAAAGGCAACGCCTGCTCCTCCCGTGGGGCCTGCGCTGGGCCAGCACGGCGTCAATATTATGGAATTCTGCAAGCAGTTCAACGCGAAGACCTCGGATCAGGCAGGTTTGATCATTCCCGCGATCATTACGGTCTATGCCGACCGGAGCTTCACGTTCGAGCTCAAGACTCCTCCCGCAAGCGTTCTCTTGAAGAAGGCGGCGGGGATCGAATCGGGGTCCGGGATTCCCAACAAGACCAAGGTGGGGCAGCTCCCCAGAAGCAAGGTGCGGGAGATTGCGGAGTTGAAGCGCCAGGACCTCAACGCGAACGACGTCGAGGCCGCCATGCGCATGATCGAGGGTACGGCTCGTTCCATGGGGATTGAAATCCAGGGATAAGGGCAAAAAACAAGTGGCAGAGCTTATGGGCTCGTTATCGACCACGGGAGGTTTTATCGATGAAACGAAGTAAGCGTTACAGAGAGGCGGCCGCCAAGATCGACGGCAACAGGCAGTACGGCCTTCGCGAGGCCGTCGATCTCTTCCATTCGGTGGCGACGGCCAAGTTCAACGAGAGCATGGAGCTGCACATTCGCCTGGGCGTCGACCCGCGCCATGCGGACCAGCAGGTCCGCAGCACGGTGGGCCTCCCCCATGGCACCGGAGTGACCAAGAGGGTGCTTGTCCTCGCCACGGGCGAGAAGGTCAAGGAGGCCGAGGACGCGGGGGCCGATATCGTCGGGGGCGAGGATCTCGTCCAGAAGATAGCGGGCGGCTGGATGGACTTCGATGCGGTCATCGCGACGCCGGACATGATGAAGTCCGTCGGTCGCCTGGGTAAGGTCCTGGGGCCCCGGGGATTGATGCCGAGCGCCAAGACGGGGACCGTGACCTTCGATCTCGCCAACGCCATTCAGGAGATCAAGGCCGGCCGTGTGGAGTTCCGCGTCGATAAGGCGGGGATCGTCCATAACTCCGTGGGTAAGAAGAACTTTACCCCCGACGCCCTTTTCGAGAACGCCAAGGTCCTTCTTCAGGCGATTCAGAAAGCGCGCCCCGCTTCAGTGAAGGGGACGTACATCAAGAGCATCTCCCTGACCTCGACGATGGGGCCCGGGATATCCATCGATCCTGTCGCTGCCGTGAAGGAGCTGTCGGCATAAGGAGGAGGGCCTTTCCCCCTCGCGTTTTTTATCTATAAGGGTTTTTCGACCCCAGAGAGCAGGCGCCTTTTTTGACAAGGGCTTAATCCGATACCTGCCGAGGCTGAGAAACGGAGATGCCGCTCGAAACGCGGCGAATCTGTTCCTGTGTCCCTCGGCCTTTCAGGTCGGGGGACTTTTTGATGGGTTTTGAGGTACATTGGAATTTGATGTCGAGGAGGTGAAAATGATGCCTGCAAAAATCAAATACGAACAGGTCGCGGTTTTGAGGGAGAAGCTCGAAAGGACCGAGGCCGTCTTTGTGGGGGAGTATCGGGGGATGACGGTGGCTCAGAGCACCGCGCTTCGCGTGAAGGTCCGCGCGGCGGGCGGGGAGCTGAAGGTCGCCAAGAACACCCTTTTCGCGATTGCCATGAAGGAGGCCGGCCTCGAGTCGTTGCCGGACTCCATGGTGGTGGGGCCGAACATCTATGCGCTCTGCTACGGGGACCCCGTCGGGGTTGCCAAGGTGCTCAAGGAGTACTCCACCGACAAGACGCAGAAGGCCTTTGTTCTGAAGGGCGGACTTTTGGGCAAGATGGCCCTGGACCAGAGCCAGGTTTACGCATTGGCCGATCTTCCCTCGAAGGATGCGCTGGTGGGGCAGGTCGTCCGTACTATCGCCGCGCCCCTTTCCGGGCTGGTCACCGTGCTTTCCGGGACGATGCGAGGCCTGGTCACGTGCCTTGGGCAGATCCGGGACAAAAAAGAGGCCGCTTAGGCCAAGGCTTTTCCCGCTGTTGTTCCGTTCTTTTTGTTTGTCAGGGGCCCCGGGGTGCATTGGGGCCGATATCGAATTTAGGAGGTAAGTTTTTATGACGCGCGACGATATGATCAAGGCTATTGAGGAGATGACGGTACTCGAGCTCTCCGAGCTCGTGAAGGCCCTCGAGGAGAAGTTCGGCGTTTCCGCCGCCGCCCCCGTGGCCATGCCCATGATGGCTATGCCCGGCGCCGGCGCCGCTGCGGCCGCCGAGGAGGAGAAGACCGAGTTCGACGTGATCTACAAGGCCCCCGGCGCCAACAAGATCAACGTGATCAAGGTTGTCCGTGAGGTCACCGGCCTTGGCCTGAAGGAGGCCAAGGAGCTGGTCGACAATCCGCCCAAGCCGGTCAAGGAGGGCGTGGCTAAGGAAGAGGCCGAGGAGATCAAGAAGAAGCTCGTCGAGGCCGGCGCCGAGGTTGAGGTTAAGTAGCCGGTACGACATCGAGACTCGAAAAGCGGCCCATTGCGAGGGGCCGCTTTTTTCTTTCGCCGCTTTATTGTACAATGAGAAAGAAGAGAGCTTTTGTAGTTCTTCCTTAATCCTATGACTGGAGGGTCTTGTCATGGCAGCCCAGAAGAAAGAACCGGAGAGCAAGTCGGGTTGGTCTAATCTTGTCAACAGCAGACCGAAGAAGATCATCGTCTCTTTGATCGGGATTGTTCTTGTCCTCAATATTTTGTGGACCCTGAAGCAGAATGACACATCCTCTGAAACTCCGAGCTTGAAAGAGGAGCTGGCGAAACTGGAGCAGCGCATCGTGGAACTGGAGAAGAGGGCCGCGCCTGATGTGGAGTCCCTCCGAGCCGATTTTGAGGCGGTCAGGCAGGTGGGAGCGGGCTACGAGGCGCGCCTGAAGGAGCTGCTGAAGGCGGAGGAGGAGCATCTGGCGATGATGAAGGCGGAGCTGGAGGCCCGGGAGGCTTGGCTCGACTCTCTGCGTAAAGCCGCTTCGGACAAGAAGTAGAGGAGTTTGATACCTTGCGGAGGATCCCCGATGACGTCTCGAAGTGTTTTTATCATCGACGATGCGGATTTCGTGGTGGATATGCTGCGCCTGACGTTTGCGGACGGCGGGTATACCGTCGTGGGGTCTGCGACCGACAGCCTTCAGGGTATCGGGCAGCTGCGCGAGATGGCCTCAAAATCTCAGGCTGTCGATGTCGTCGTCGTCGATCTTCACATGCCCAGACTGGATGGGTTCGGGACCATTCGTGAAATACGCGAGATCCTGCCGGGGGCGAAAATCCTCCTGGTCAGTGCCGATGCAACTTTGCCCGTGGCCCTCAAAGCGAAGGAGCTTGGTGTGGATGGTTTTATCGTCAAGCCTTTCGAACCGGAGACCATCTGGGCGGCGCTGAAAAAAATCTGAAAAGGTTCGTTGCTTTCGTTTTTCCAACCCGTCCTGTGGGCTGGGCATGGAAAAGTACGGTTGAATCCGAGGGGCGTAAGCCCCTCTTTTTCACTTGGAGAACGTTTCCTCCGCCGGGCCGCCCGGCGGAATCCTGCCTTGCCGGGTGCGGGCAGGCTTTGGGGGCCGCTCGGGCTTGTATGGGATAGCGGTGTGAGGGCAGAGATACGGAGCCCCCATGTCAATCGGCGCTTTCAGAGGAGTCGCGTATGACACAGGAGAACATCAGAAATTTTTGCATCATCGCTCATATCGACCACGGGAAGTCCACCCTGGCGGATCGCCTTCTGGAGCGGACTTCCACGGTGCAGTCGCGGGATATGAAGCATCAGCTGCTGGACTCCCTCTCGCTGGAGCGGGAGAGGGGCATCACGATCAAGCTGGTGCCGGTGCGCATGGACTACACGTCCCCGGATGGTAAAAAGTGGGTGCTGAACCTCATCGATACGCCGGGTCACGTGGACTTCGGCTACGAGGTATCGCGGTCCCTGGCCGCCTGCGAGGGGGCGCTCCTGGTCGTGGATGCGACGCAGGGGGTCGAGGCACAGACGGTTGCGAACGCCTATCAGGCTATTGAGCAGGGGCTCGAGATTCTGCCCGTCATCAATAAAATCGACCTCCCCTCGGCCCATCCCGAGAGAGCCAAACAGGAGATCCGCGACGTGGTGGGGCTGGATGCCGACGACGCCATCCTGGCCAGTGCGAAGGACGGGCGGGGGATCGATGAGATTCTGGAGCGCATCGTCGGGTCGGTTCCGGCCCCTCGGGGGGACCCGGACGCCCCTCTTCAGGCCCTGATCTTCGATTCCGTGTACGACAACTATCGAGGCGTCATCTGCTACGTGCGGATCGTGAACGGGACCCTGAAGGCAGGGCAGGACATCCTTTTCATGGCGACCAACGTGTCCTATCCCGTGGACGAGGTGGGGGTGTTCCGCCCCTCCTTCACGCCCGTCGAGCGGTTGGGGCCGGGAGAGGTCGGCTACGTGGCCGCCAGCATCAAAACCCTGGCCGAGGCGCACGTTGGGGACACGATTACCGATGCGCGGAACCCCACTTCGGAGCCGCTTCCCGGGTACCGTAAGGTCAAGAGCGTCGTGTTCTGCGGTTTCTATCCCGTGGAGCGAGACGACTACCCGCAGCTTCGGGACGCATTGGAGAAACTTTGCCTGAACGACTCCGCCATCGTCTTCGAGCCGGAGACCTCCGTAGCCCTGGGGTTCGGGTTCCGATGCGGCTTTCTGGGGCTGCTCCACATGGACGTGGCGCAGGAACGACTCCGCCGCGAGTACGATGTCGAGCTCGTGGCTACGGCGCCCAACGTCGTCTATGAGATCATCACGAAGTCCGGCGAGGTGATCGAAGCCCACCGTCCCAACGATTTCCCCGACGTGGGGGAGATCGAGGAGATACGGGAGCCCTTCATCAAGCTCTCGGTGTTCCTGCCGTCGGAGTACGTGGGCAAGGTGATGCAGCTGGTTCAGGAAAAGCGGGGGGTCTACCGCTCCATGGACTATCTGACGCCGGAACGGGTGCGCCTGGTCTACGAGATGCCCCTGGCCGAATTCATCATCGACTTTCACGACAAGCTCAAGTCCCAGACCCGCGGCTATGCGTCCCTGGACTATGAATTCATCGGCCTCAAACCCTCCGAACTGGTCCGCGTCGACGTCCTCGTCAACGGTGAGGCGGCGACGGTGAAGCGT
>NZ_CALIAA010000291.1 GCF_938040765.1 uncultured Fretibacterium sp. | reverse complement strand
AAGATGGCTTTCGAGGTTCAGAATGATATGGTTCGCTCGCGCCGGAAAATACATGATCGGAGTAGTCGGCCCTGTGGAAAACTAAGGAGGGAACCTATGAAAACATCTTACGAGCTGCTGAACGACCCTTTTTTGAACAAGGGAACGGCTTTTACCATGGAGGAACGTGAGGAATACAATCTCACGGGGCTTCTTCCTCCCTTTGTCCAGACAATCGAGGAACAGGCCAGACAGGCATACGGAAATGTGTGCAAAAAAACAAGCGATATCGAGAAGCGCCATTACCTGATGGATATTTTCGGACGCAACCGAACGCTGTTCTATTATTTGTTCAGCCGGCATATCGTGGAGTTTATGCCCATCGTCTACGATCCTGTCGTGGCGGAGGCCATCAAGCAGTACAGCGAGTTCTATATCGAGCCGCAAAACGCGGCGTACCTGTCCATCGATCACCCTCAGGACATCAAAAAAACACTGATCAATGCCGCAAACAGACGCGAGATCAATCTGATCGTCGTGACGGACGCGGAGATGATCCTCGGCATCGGCGACTGGGGGACAAACGGCGTGGAAATCTCCGTCGGGAAGCTTGCCGTCTACACGGCGGCTGCCGGGATAGATCCCAACAAAGTGCTGCCTGTCGTGCTGGATGTAGGCACGAACCGACAGAGCCTTCTGGATGATCCACTCTATTTCGGAAATCGTCACGAGCGCGTTCGCGGCGACAGGTATTATGAGTTCGTCGATCGGTTCGTAAAGACCGCCGAGGAGATGTTCCCCCACCTGTACCTGCACTTTGAGGACTTTGGGCGTTCCAACGCCGCCGTCATCCTGAACAGGTACAAGGATACCTATACGGTGTTCAACGACGATATCGAGGGCACCGGCATCATTTCCCTGGCAGGCATCCTCGGTGCGCTGAACATCAGCGGACAAAAACTGCGGGAACAGACGTACATGTGCTTCGGCGCAGGAACGGCGGGCTGCGGAATCGCAAACCGCGTGTATCAGGAAATGCTCGACCAGGGCGTCCCGGAGGATGAGGCGCGCAAAAAGTTTTACCTGGTGGACAAACAGGGTTTGCTCTTTGAAGATATGGACGATCTTACGCCGGAACAGAAGCCGTTCGCCAGAAAAAGGAGTGAATTTGAAAAGGCCGAAGAGCTGACTACCCTTGCCGCGGCCTTGAGGGCAGTTCACCCGACGATCCTCGTGGGAACGTCCACACAGGGCGGCGCCTTCACGGAGGAGATCGTAAAGGAGATGGCATCGCATACGGAGCGTCCGATCATCTTCCCACTCTCCAACCCGACGGAGTTGGCAGAGGCGAAGGCAGCGGACCTGATTGCGTGGACGGACGGAAAAGCGCTGGTCGCGACCGGCATCCCTTCAAAACCCGTGGAATATAACGGCGTGACCTACGAGATTGGGCAGGCCAACAACGCGCTGATCTACCCCGGCCTCGGGCTTGGCGCAATCTCGGTGGGAGCAAAGCGGATGACCGATCGGATGATCTCGAAAGCGGCGCATTCCCTCGGCGGTATCATCGATGTGACAAAACCCGGCGCCGCGGTCCTTCCGCCGGTCTCCGAACTGACGAAATTCTCGGAGAGCGTCGCGGTGGCCGTTGCAACGGAAGCGGTCAAAGAAGGATTGAATACCGTCCATGCAGACAACCCCGCGGAAAACGTCAAAGCGAACAAATGGTATCCGGTCTACAAGACGATCTAACGCAGATTTCCGCTCATACAACAACTAACGGTCGGCGATCCTACGCAGAGTATCCGCCAACCAAACACGCTGCGAGGCAGGAGTGGCGCAAATAATGTGAGGGATCGAGTAAAAGGACGCCCAAATAAATCCCTGACGATAACCGTTGATGATTGCGTCAGGTTCTTCAGGTGAAGTCCGAAATTTTTTCTTAAGGTTCTGGTACATGAGCAGGCCGGAAACGTAGCCTTTTTCGGTCTGCTCATTTTTGGCAATCGTGGCCCCCAACGGGCAAATCGTCTGCCGCTTTGCCGCGGATGCCTCGGCCTGGGGAGGGAAACCGCCCAAGGGCTGCCGGTCCCCAAGGCTGAAGGCGGTAAAGCTCGGCGCTACCGCGGCGGCGGCGAAGGCGGAGCCTCGAGCAGCGGCGCCATGACGGCTCGGAAGTAGCCGTCCAGCTCCTCCGGCGTCTGCACCATGCCGTTCTCCAGCCACCAGCGCACCATCTCAATGAAGCTCCCGGCGATGTGGTTGACCAGAAAATCCCCGGGCACGCCGCTCAGCTCCTCCACCTCCCCCTCCCCAAAAAACCTCTCCCGAATCACCTTTTTGATGCCGTTCCTGAAGTCCTTCAGAAAGAGGTCGTTGCTCTCCCCGGAGAGAAGGCTGAGGATGTTGCCGTCGTTCTCCTGGAGGTGCGCCAGGATATGGCAGAAGATGGAGACGGGCCTTCCCCCGTCGGGATAGAGCCCGTGGGTGTGCGTCCGGTCGAGGGCGGAGCCGATGATGTGGTCGAAGAGCCCGCCGCACAGCGCGCGCAGCAGGTCGTCCTTCGTGCCGAAGTGCATGTAGAAGGTGCTCCGGCCGACGTTGGCCTGGTCGATGATCTCCTGGATCGTGATCCTGTCGTAGGGCTTCTCCGCCAAAAGCTCGGAGAACGCGCCGAAGACCGCGGCCCGGGTCCTCCGCTGCCGCCTGTCCCACTTCTCTCCCGCCATCGCATCTCCCTCCCAAACATTTATCCGAATCCGTCCCATAAGGGACACTTGCCCCCGGCGTATTCTTCCCTCTCCTCATCCCGATCATTATAATCAATAACGAACATAGAGTTCAATAACTTTCCAAGGTCCGCCCCAGAGCCGTCGGAGCCATGGGAACGCGTCAAAATATCCAAAATGGAGGTCGCCATATTGAGGAATCTATTTGGGAATTTATTTGAACGATGGACGGAGAACGAGATGCGTGTCACGGTCGTATGCGCCCTGCTCTCGGCGGTTTCGCTGGCGCTGAGCTTGACGGGAACCTTCAGCGGCGTTCTGCCGGCGGACATCGCGTGGGTCGCGATCGTCCTCTGCGGCTTCCCGATCCTTCTCGGCGCGGCCAGGGGCGTCATCCTCGAGCACGACATCAAGGCCGACCTGTTGGTCGCCCTGGCACTCGTCGCCTCCGTCGGGATACGGGAGTACTTCGCGGCCGGGGAGGTCGCGCTGATCATGCAGATAGGGTCCCTGCTGGAGGACTACACGTCCGAGAAGGCGCGGCGCGGCATTGAGAAGCTGATCGGGCTGAAGCCCCGGACGGCGCGCGTCAGGCGGGACGGCTCCGACGTCATCCTGCCCGCCGACGAGGTGCGGGCGGGCGACGTCCTGACCGTGTTCGCCGGCGAGATGATCCCCGCCGACGGGACGATCCTGGAGGGCCGGACCTCCATCGACCAGTCCGTCATGACCGGCGAGAGCATCCCCGTGGACAAGAAGGAGGGCGACACGGTCACCAGCGGCACGACGAACCGGTTCGGGACGTTCTCCATGCGGGCGGACCGGGCCTGCGGCGACAGCTTGCTCCAGCGGATGATCCGGCTCGCGGAGGAGGCGGACGCGAACAAGGCCCCGATCGTGTCCCTGGCCGACAGATGGGCCACGTGGCTCGTCGCCGCCGCGCTCCTCTGCGCCCTCCTCATCTGGCTCTTCACGGGGGAGTTCGTCAGGGCCGTGACGGCGCTCGTCGTCTTCTGCCCCTGCGCCTTCATCCTGGCGACGCCCACGGCGGTCGTCGCGGGGATCGGAAACGCCGCGCGCTACGGAATCCTGATCCGCTCCGGCGATGCGCTGGAGCGCCTGTCGAGGGTGAGGCGGATCGCGTTCGACAAGACGGGCACCCTGACCCGCGGCAGGCCGCAGGTCACGGCCTTCAGGAGCCTCGACGCCTCCTTCACGGACGACGACATCCTGCGCCTGGCGGCGCGGGTCGAGCGGTACTCCGGGCACCCGCTCGGCAAGGCCGTCGTCGCCTCCTTCCAGGAGCGGACGGGAGAGGACCCCGAGCCCGTCTCAGACTCCCATACGATCGCCGGCCGGGCCGTGAGCGGCAGGATCGGCGGAACGGAGGTCGCCGTCGGGAAGGCGGACTACTTCGCCTCCCTGGGGATGCCGCTCAACGGGGCCGTTGAGGCGGCGGACGAGTACCTCGGCCAGGGGGCCACGGTCGTCTGCCTCTCCCACGGCGGCAGGGTCGTCGGGTTGATCGCCCTCGCGGACACGATACGGCCGGAGGCGGGGGACACGGTCCGCGCGCTGGAGTCCGCCGGCATCTCCTGCATGCTCCTCACGGGGGACAACGAGCGGGCCGCCCGCTCGGCCGCGTCCGCCGCGGGGATCGCGGACGTCCGTTCCGACCTGCTGCCGGAGGAGAAGGCGTCCGTCGTCAAGGAGTATGAGGACAGGGGCGAGCCGACCTGCATGATCGGGGACGGGGTGAACGACGCTCTGGCCCTGAGCAGCGCCTATGCCGGCATCGCGATGGGCGGGATCGGCAGCGATATCGCGGTGGAGTCCGCGGACGCCGTCCTGGTGAGCGACGAGATCAAGCGCCTACCCTACCTCTTTCGCCTGATGGGAAAGGTGATGCGGAAGGTGCGGACCAACATCATCGCCTCCCTCCTCATCAACGTCAGCGCCGTCGCGCTGTCCGCGGCGGGAGCCCTGACGCCGGTCACCGGCGCGCTGTGGCACAACTTCGGCTCCGTCTTCGTCGTGGTCAACGCGGCGCTGCTGCTGCGCGAGAAGGATTGAGGGAAACGCTGATTCAAGCCATGAAGCACCCCGGCGAGACCACAGCCTGCCTGTTTTGGGGAAGAGTTTTCTCGTGCCCGTCGCCACTGCTCCGGAGGGGAGCATTGCGGCCTTCTTGTGGTCCGTCGATCCCGGACGTCTCTCCTCAACCAACCCCATCTGCAAAAGCTGAAGTATAATATTGTTACCTGATTACCGATAAAAGGAATCAGGCAGCAGATTATTCAGGGTGATGGGGATGGATGTTCAAACGCGCAGGGCCATACCGTTCGAGGAGGCGGACACCGCGACGCTGCGGCAGGCGTTGTCGCACTACGCCAACCCCGACAACAAGATAGGCGACCTGGTGCGGCGCGGTGAGATCCTGCGCGTCCATAAGGGATTGTATGCCATTGCACCCGAGTTTCGCCAAGCTCCCCTTTCCCTGGAAATCCTGGCCAATCGTATGTACGGCCCCTCCTACCTCTCTCTGGAGTACGCGCTTTCATGGTATTCGATGATCCCCGAACGCGTCACGGAGTTGACGTCCGTCTGCCTCGGGCAGTCTCGTTCGTTCTCGACTGCGGTCGGGGTCTTTTCCTACGTGGGGATCAAGAGGGAGGCATATTCCGAGGGGTTCGACAGAATCGATCTGCCGAAGGGACGGACGTTTCTCATGGCGACACGGGAAAAGGCGCTGGTGGATGTCATCGAGGTACGAAGAGTTGCGCTGCGTTCGCGCAGGGATATGGAGAAACGCCTCACCGAGGATCTGCGCATCGACGAGCCCGAGCTCCTCGGACTGGACCTCGGGCGGGTTGGGCGCTTCGCCGCGTCGTATGGGACGGCAAAGACAAGCCTGTTGGTCGACTTCCTGAGGTCCCTGCAAAGGAGAGGGCAGGATGAATGACGCTTTGAAGAAAATGCTGAGCGCCTATGATCTGTCCACGGTCGCCTCCGTGACGGATGCGCTCAGGGAGGTCATCCAGGAGATTGCGCTGTTGGGGCTTTCAAGGAGCTCTTTTGGCTCCTCGCCTTTTTAAGTGGGTAGGTCTATCTGTAGCTTCCCTGCGATGAGGTAAATCATTGAGATGAGGTTCTCCTTGCTCCTGTACCCCCTGGCCCTTGCCTTACAGGCCTGGATCAA
>NZ_CALIAA010000290.1 GCF_938040765.1 uncultured Fretibacterium sp. | reverse complement strand
GTTTCACGAGCATCCCATCGGATGCCAGCAGTTTCAGGGCCTCCTCCTCGTCCATCCCCGGCAGCTTGTCCTTGAGCCCCAGGGCGCGGTAGTTCATGCCGCTCGTGTTGAAAAAACGCTTCAGGGGCAGAGCGCTTCGCTTTTGCCATTCCTTCAGCTCCGGAACCGTCGGGGGATCTTGGACGAGGTCCCGGAACGTATAGCTTAAATTTTTCGCATCCAGCCAATCCCTGGCCTCTCGGCAGGTTCCGCACCTGGGGTACCACAGAAACAGCATGATCGCTTCCTCCTTCGTCCCTGAAATGAGGGTATAATACAAAAAAACGGTCAGGAAGGCAAAGAGGAATCGAAGGGAGGCGGACGGGTGAGGACGATACGATTGCTCTATCCCGATTTTGTAAGCGGAGGTCTGGAGACGTATTATTTCGGGGCCCTCCTGCTTCAGCATATCCTGCCGCAGAACGGGAATCAGGCGCTCTATAAGGTCAACATCGCTCCGCCGGCCGGTAAGAAGTATGAGGTAACCGACGGCATCTATGCAAAGGAAGAGGTGAGGGCCGGCATTGAAGACGCGATGCATATCCTCGAGCGCGTAAGGCCCGATAAAGTCGTTACGATCGGCGGAAACTGCATCGTATCCCAGGCGCCGTTCGACTACCTGCACGGTATTTATGAAAGCCTTGGAATCGTATGGATCGATGCCCATCCGGATGTCTCGACGGTAAGGGACGGTTATCCGAATGCCCATGCCTACGTGCTGGGCTCTCTGATGGGGGAGGAGGGCACCTCGCTCACGGACTTGATGAGGAACAAAAAGTTTGAGGCCAACGAGATACTCTATGTCGGCCTCCAGGAAATACACGGTTATCAGGAAAAATTTTTGAGGGAGAGAAACGTCGGTTATAAAATCCAGACGGAAGAATTTGTATCCGACGATGAAATAAAAGATTTTACCTCCAGGTTCGATCATATCCTGATCCATCTCGACATCGATGTGCTGGACGCGGGGCTGTTCCATTCAACCTACTTCGCGAACAGGGAGCTGGTGGGGGACGGCAGCGGCAGCGGCAAAATGACGATGGAGAAGCTGTCCGACGTGCTGCAGTGCATTCAGGCGAACACCGACGTGGTTGGCTTTACCGTGGCGGAGTACCTGCCGTTCGATGAGCACAAACTGAGCAGGATGTTCTCAAAAATCGGCATTCTCACGGAAGGATAAGGACACGCTGGGCGATTCTCCCAGGCGCTTCAAGACTTCACTCCGTGGGAACGAGTCCGAAAGGCCATCGCCTCACCCCCCAAGGGGCATTCTGTAACCTACTCCTTTATATTGCCTTGCTGCGTTCCTTGACGGTGTAGCAGAGTATGGCCGCCGCCGCCGCAAGTGCCGCACCACACAACCAGACAGGAAACCTGCGATGACAGGGCCGATCATTCCCATAATGCCATAAATCGTAAAGAGAAAAGCGACCTCGCGGCCGGGGAAACCATAGGGAACAAGCTGCGGATGCTGATTTTCTATCATCTTGGATTTA
>NZ_CALIAA010000289.1 GCF_938040765.1 uncultured Fretibacterium sp. | reverse complement strand
TGGGACGTGAGGGCCGAGGGCAGTGACGAGGAGATGGCAGGGGAGGGGCTCGCCCGCATGGAGGCCTATATGAAGGAGCTCGGGGTCGTGATGCGCCTTCGGGAGCGCGGCGTCACCGAGGCCATGATTGACACGGGGAGGCAACCCATGGGACTTTCTTGGAGCGCAATGCGTAAAGTATTGGAAGATGAGAATATTTGCGATTCCCTCAAGGGGCGGGTACAGTATTTTGTTACTCGGTATAGAGAATCCCACGACCAGGAGGGGCGCGTCGCCGTCCGTCTTGACGGAAACGAGATTTTCAAGTCCAACTTCTACGACGGGGAGATAAAGCGCCATGAAGCATGGAGCGAAATCGACGCAAGCAAAGGCAGACATACGGATTATTCGGAATGCGGAGAACAGATAGAGCTTGAAGTCTTAAATAAGGGCGGCTTCGACCGATTTGCTTTTTACAATGCTTTCCATAGTTACCAAAATAGCGGCATCGACGACAGCTTGCAGTCTCCTGACCCTGTAGTACGGCTCTTCGCCATTTTGGACAAAAGAGCCGGAAAAAGGCGATTGCATAAAATTGTTTTCGAGATCGAACAGCAGCCCGTATGGTTGAAGCCTTTTTACCGATTACGGCTGGAATCGGACGGTGTTATTTGATAATGGCAAAATAAGAAAGAGCTGACTGATGTTCAAAATCAGCCAGCTCTTTGCTTTTGGAACAACCAATCCACGTTGCCGCTCGACTCTTGCCAGCTTCGCAAACCCATCTCGCTCGTCGCGGGGGGCCTCGAATTTACGTCCGGTACCGAGTGGTTGAACCCGCGCACCTCGTTGCAGATGCGTCGGGCCGTTACGCTTAGCACTCCCGGAGGAATAAGCGCCCGGCCGTCAAGCGAAACGCAACAGGGGAATGCCGGTTTTCAATCGGCGCTTCCTTAAAAGACCTCGAAGGACTTCTCCATCCGGCTCAGGATATCGCCGAACACCTCATATTCGTCGTGCGGGTACCTGAAGACGAAGAAGGCGGCCCTGCGGCCGTTGACGACGCAGCACTGCGCCATCAGCACGTCGCGGTTATCGGGGTCGGTATAGCCGATCGAGAAGGCGTTCTTCCCCAGTTTCTCCGAATGTTTGATGGTGACGTTGCCGTTCTTCTCGAAATCCTTCTTGAGCCTCTGCAGGAGGGACTTGGCGTTCTCCTTACCCTTCAGCTCGCGGCCCCATGCCTTCAGAAGATATTTTTTGTGGACGGACTCCATGACGACCTCACCGCCGTCCTCCTTGAAGGTGCCGTCGAAAAAGATATCGGGATACTGTAAGGAGTAGCCGAACACCTTGTTGATGTACCCCTTGTACTCCATCGCGTCCATTGCCGCGGCGGCTCTCGCCAGCGTCACGACCGAAAGGCAGAGGAGAAACACCGTAAAAACACGCGTCAATCTCGTTCTAAACATCGATAAAAACCTCCTTCAGCGATACTTCATGAGAATAAAGCCCGTCCCGTTATGGGACTCAAAGATGTTAAATGATAGAGAAGAAACCATTCAGGGCCATTCTACAGACGATACGAAAGGTAATAGTACCGTACCGGGATCGCGTTGCGTGAAGGACAACCGCCGAGGAGAAGCCCGGCGGCTCTGAACGTTCCCGCTCAGGTGGTGCTCCGGACCGGAGGGGGCGGGGACTCCATGACCACGGGAGCATCCTTATCCGTCTCCCCGCAGGCCCGCGTCATCGTTTAGACCATCCTCTCGCCCGCGTTTTCCGTAAAAGGTGCGGTTGACCGATAGTAACAACCGGTTTGTAGAATATAACCTACGACAGAACGCGGTTTTGGGAGCCGTTATATCCACTCAAGTTTCGGTTCGGCCGCCGGGTTCGCGGAACCGAGGCGATTTCAACTATCGAGGAGGCAGTGGCGATGGAGTACGTGAAGCTGAACAACGGGGTCATGATGCCCCTGGAGGGGTTCGGGGTCTTTCAGATACCGGATCGGGACGAATGCGAGCGCGTTGTGCTTGACGCCCTCGAAGCCGGCTATCGGCTGATCGACACCGCGGCCGTGTACGGCAACGAGGAGGCGGTGGGCGCTGCGATCCGAAAGAGCGGTCTGCCCCGCGAGGAACTGTTCGTGACGACGAAACTCTGGGTGCAGGATCACAGCTACGAGAATACCTTGAAGGCGATTGAGACTTCGATGAAGAAGCTCGGGCTTGACTATCTTGATCTCTACTTGATTCACAAGCCGTACGGTGACTACTATGGTGCCTGGCGCGCCATGGAACGGCTTTATAAGGAAGGGCGCATCAGGGCGATCGGCGTCACGAGCTTCTGGAACGAGCGTCTTGCCGACCTTTTCAACTGCAACGAGGTGAAGCCCGCCGTCAATCAGATCGAGACGAATGTCTGGCATCAGCAGTGGGCGGCAGGAGACTTCATGAAGAAGCACGGCATCACGCACGAGGCATGGGCGCCGTTCGCCGAGGGCAACAACGATGTTTTCCATAATGAAGTTCTGCAGTCGATTGCGGATAAGCACGGCAGGACGGTGGGGCAGGTCATGCTGCGCTGGCTCATCGAGCGCGGCGTCGTCGTCATCCCGAAGAGCGCGCACAAAGAGCGCATGGAGGAGAATA
>NZ_CALIAA010000288.1 GCF_938040765.1 uncultured Fretibacterium sp. | reverse complement strand
ATTCCTGACGGTATTCGACAAGAAGCTCCATCTGCTTTGAGGTTCGAGCCATCTGCGATGTAAACGATGTCGGCATGGGAAAATCTTGTGATCCACGAATAACAGAGTGGCCAATGCCGGAACTTGCAAGTCGGGGTTTTTTCAGGATGCCGTCGGAAATGAAATCAGGTTGCTTTTCCCTCTTCTCCTCTTGGCATCGGGCACGTCATAACAGTTTTTAGGGATAGTTTTTCATGGCTGCTGGATTGTAAATCCAAGATGGATAGATGGATAGATTGACAGGTTCCGTCCGGGGTCCCCAGGGGACGAGTCCCCTGGGTGGGGTCAGGGGCGAAGCCCCGGAGAGGTCTGTCAAAGAGCGAAGCTCCCCCGCGCGGGGGAGCTTCGCTCTTTTGCTTTTTTGCCCTTTTGCCCGGATAAGGAGCATCACGCCGAGCGGACGATCTCCTTGATCTTCATCAGGCGGCTGAGGGTCGAGCGTTCCTGCTCGTCCAGCTTCATGCTGATGTAGCGGATCGTCTCCTGCAGGTTGGGGATCATGACGTACTCCAGCGCGTTGACGCGGCGCCGGGTGCGCTCGATCTCGCCCGCCATCAGGCGGATGGCCTTCTCCTCCGCGGCCAGTTCCAGCAGACGGAGAATCAGTTTGCTGAACTGCTCCAGCGCCACGTCCAGGAGGAGCGGCACGGAGGCAAAACCGTAGTTTACGGGGTTGCCCTCCTGCTTGACGTCGTACTTCGGGACCATGACGCTCATGACGTTGCGCCAGGACACGGAGAGGGTGCAGCGCGCGCCGGGAAAGATCAGCGCCTGCTCCAGGATCTCGGGCGTCGTCTGAGCGCGGGAGAAGGCGAAGGTGCCGTAGCACTCCTGGAGCTCCGCCTCCACCTTCTCCCGGAGCGCCTTGCCCGCCCGGGCCCGCTCCAGAAACGCCTTGATCAGGGCATCCTGCTTGTCCTTCAGCAGCTTGTGCCCCCGTCTGGCGACGACCAGGCGCTTCTTGAGCTTCGACAGCTCCATGCGGTTGGGGTTGACGTTGATGCGTGCCATCGCTCCACCGCCCCCTTACGCCTTCGCGCCCTGTTCCGCCTTCTTCTCGAGCAGGGGTTTCAGGTACTTTTCGATGTAGGCGTCGCGGATACGCTTCAGCTCCTTCGTCGGAACCATCGTCAGCAGGTCCCAGCCCAGTTCGAGCGTCTCCTTGACGGTACGGTTCTCGTACTCGCCCTGGCGGATGTAGCGGTCCTCGAAGGCGTCGGCGAACTTCGCGAACGCCTTGTCCTCCTCCGTCAGAGCGCCCTCGCCGAGGATGACCGCCAGCTCCTTGGCCTCCTTGCCCCTCGCGTAGGCCGCGAAGAGCTGGTTCATCAGGTCGGCGTGGTCCTCGCGGGTCTTCTCCTTGCCGATGCCCTTGTCCTTGAGTCGGGACAGGGAGGGCATGACGTCCACCGGCGGGTAGATGCCCTTACGGTGAAGGCCGCGGCTCAGGATGATCTGCCCCTCCGTGATGTAGCCGGTGAGGTCGGGAATCGGGTGCGTCTTGTCGTCCTCGGGCATGGTCAGGATGGGGATCTGCGTGATGGAGCCGCTCTTGCCCTTCAGACGCCCGGCGCGCTCGTACATCGTCGCCAGGTCGGTGTAGAGGTAGCCGGGGTAGCCGCGGCGCCCGGGGACCTCCTTGCGGGCCGCCGAGATCTCGCGCAGGGCCTCGCAGTAGTTCGTCAGGTCGGTGAGGATGACCACGACGTGCATGTCGCACTCGAAGGCCAGGTACTCCGCGGCGGTCAGGGCGATGCGCGGCGTGGTGATGCGCTCGATCGCCGGGTCGTCCGCCAGGTTGATGTAGAGCACCGTGCGCTGGAGCGCACCCGTCTTGCGGAAGTCCTCCATGAAGAAGGAGGCCTCCTCGAACGTGATGCCCATCGCGGCGAACACGACGGCGAAGTCCTCGTGTCCGCTGATGACCGTCGCCTGGCGCGCGATCTGCGCCGCCATGCGGTTGTGGGGAAGGCCGGAGGCGGAGAAGATGGGCAGCTTCTGGCCGCGCACCATCGGGTTCAGGCCGTCGATCGTGGAGATGCCGGTCTGGATGAACTCCGAGGGGAAGTCGCGGGAGTAGGGGTTCATCGGCATCCCGTTGATGTCCAGCTTCTTCTCGGCGATCAGGGGAGCGCCGCCGTCGATGGGGTCTCCGCGCCCGTTGAAGACGCGCCCCAGCATGTCGCGCGACACCGGAAGCGTCAGGACCTTGCCGATGAAGCGTACCTTCGTGTCGGCGATGTCGATCCCCGACGTCCCCTCGAAGACCTGCACCAGCGCGCGCGTCGACTCGATCTCGAGCACGCGCCCGCGGCGCTTCTCCCCATTGCCGAGCTCGATCTCGACCAGCTCGTCGTAGCGGACGCCGCTCGTGTTCTCGACCATCATCAGGGGCCCGGAGAGCCCCGATATGGTCCGGTATTCCTTAGGCAACATTGCTCTCACCACCCACCGGGACGATCCCGTTGATCTGTTCCTTTATCGTATCCTCAAGTTTGTCGATCTGGCCGATCTGGGCCTCCTCCAGGTAGCGCATGCGGGCGATCTGCTCGCGAACCGGAAGGTTGAAGAGCTCGTTCATGGGCGCGCCCTTTTTGAGGGCGTCCATGCCCAGATGGTGGAACCGGACGATGGTCTTCAGCATCTTGAACTGCTTCTCCATCGAGGCGTAGGTGTCGATCTCGTGGAAGGCGTTCTGGTGCAGGAAGTCCTCGCGCAGGGACTTCGCCGTCTCCAGAACCATGCGCTCCTCCTTGGAGAGGGCGTCGATGCCCACCAGGCGCACGACCTCGCGCAGCTGGTCCTCCTCCTCGAGCAGGCTCATCGCCTCGACGCGGAGGCCGCTCCACTCGTCGTCGAACTTCTCGTCCCAGTAGGCGTCCAGGCGCTCCGTGTAGAGCGAGTAGCTGGAGAGCCAGTTGATGGCCGGGAAGTGGCGCTGATAGGCCAAGTTCGCGTCCAGTCCCCAGAACACCTTGGTGACGCGCAGCGTGTTCTGCGTGACGGGCTCGGAGAGGTCGCCGCCGGGAGGCGAGACCGCCCCGATGACGCTGATGGAGCCCTCGCGTCCGTCCTTTCCCTTGACGATGCAGCGGCCGGCACGCTCGTAGAAGGACGCCAGGCGCGTCCCGAGGTAGGCGGGGTAGCCCTCCTCGCCGGGCATCTCCTCGAGGCGGCTGGACATCTCGCGCAGGGCCTCGGCCCAGCGGCTCGTGGAGTCCGCCATCAGGGCGACGGAGTAGCCCATGTCCCGGTAGTACTCGGCCAGGGTGATGGCCGTGTAGATGGAGGCCTCGCGCGCCGCGACGGGCATGTTGGAGGTGTTGGCGATGAGCGTGGTCCGCTTCATCAGCGGGTGCCCGGACTGCGGGTCCTCCAGCTCGGGGAACTCCAGAAGCACGTCCGTCATCTCGTTGCCGCGCTCGCCGCAGCCGACGTAGACGACGATCTGGGCCTGGGCCCACTTGGCGAACTGGTGCTGGATGACCGTCTTTCCCGAACCGAAGGGCCCGGGCACGCAGGCCGTCCCGCCCAGCGCGATGGGGAAGAAGGCGTCGACGACGCGCTGCCCCGTGCTCATCGGCACGTTGGGCGCCAGGCGTTTGGCGACCGGGCGCGGCTGACGCACGGGCCAGCGCTGGAGCATCCGGACCTCGTGCTGCGTCCCGTTGTCGTCCAGCACGGCGATGACGTCCTCGACCGTATGATCCCCGGACTGGATGCTCTTGATCTTGCCCCTCATGCCGTTCGGCACCATGATGCGGTGCTCCACGACGATCGTCTCCTGCACGGTCCCCAGGATGTCGCCGGGCTCGACGACATCGCCGGCCTTCACGCGGGGCTCGAACGTCCACTTCTTCTTGCGGTCTATCGCGGGGACGTTGATCCCGCGCGAGATGAAATGGCTCTCCGCCGCCTGCTCGATCAGCTCGAGCGGGCGCTGGATGCCGTCATAGAATTGCTCGATGATCCCGGGCCCCAGCTCGACGCTCAGGGGCTCGCCGAGACAGACGACGGGCTCCCCGGGCATGAGCCCCGAGGTCTCCTCGTAGACCTGGACGGAGGCCTTGTCCCCCTCCAGCTCCACAATCTCTCCGACCAGCCCGATCTCGCCGATGTGCACCACGTCGTACATGCTGGCGCCCGTCATTCCCTTGGCGATGACCAGGGGGCCGGCGATCCGTTCTATGGTCCCTTTAACCAATCCTTCGTTGGGCACTATTATCGCCTCCGCTATGCGTTTTCCTCAAGGAACTCCAGGAAAAAACTCAAAGTAAAGAAGGATCCCCTTCCTATCTGTCCGCAAAAATGTCCATGCCCACGGCCTTCTCGACGCTGTTGCGGATGGAGGCCAGGCCCGCGCCGGTGCTGCCGGAAAGTCCGGGCAGGGGCAGGACGCTGGTGGGGTAGGCGTCGTTGATCTCCTGGACCTTGTGGATGAAGTCCACAAAAAGATCCTCCTGGACGAAGACCACGGCATAGTTCTCACGGGCCAGCTTGTCGAGGGTCCGCTCGAACGTGTCCCTCTTGTCCGCCTCCAGAATGAAGGGCCTGACGCCCACGGCCTGGAAGGGGAGCACCATCTCGTAGCTGCCGATGGCCGCCATCGGCAGGGAAAGGCTATCGGACATGGCTCAACAGCCTCCTTGCAAATTCACGGTTCAGCCCGCTCGCCACGCAGACCAGCACGATACGCAGATTTCGCGCCTCGGCCTCCTTGGTCAGCAGGTAGAGGAGGACGTTCGCCGGATCGTCCATCGAAAAACGCGCTTTTTCCAAAACCCGGACCAGGTACTCGTCCAGGGCTCTGGAGACGTCCGAGAGCGTGCCCCGGAGGTCCGTCCGCTCCTGAAGGACGTCCAGCGCCGCACCGATATCGGTGTGGGCGAGGAGCTTGC
Organism: uncultured Fretibacterium sp.; assembly: GCF_938040765.1. Lineage (GTDB taxonomy): Bacteria > Synergistota > Synergistia > Synergistales > Aminobacteriaceae > CAJPSE01. The sequence goes on along the minus strand of NZ_CALIAA010000288.1, from coordinate 16,973 downwards.
CCCAGGTCTCGGGGGGCTCCCCCAGCAATCGGGCGACGTCCTCGGGCCGGATGTTCCCGCCCGGGTGGAAGAAGGAGAGCCCTCCCGCCGCGTCGACGCCCATGCGCTGAAGCCGCACGGCGCTGCGGAGGTTCTCCGCGTCGATCTTGTGCCTGACCCACGCCACGATCTCGGGCAGCTTCAGGCTCTCCGCGAGGGCGAGCATCGAGGCGAACAGATGATGGTCCAGAAGCAGCTCCACCCCCTGCGCGTCCTTCGTCTGGTCCCAATGAAGCCAGCACTGGGGGATCAGATACCCCAGACCGTAGGGCAGATGGGCGTACTCCTCGGCCTCGAGCGCCGCCGTCAGCTCCTCGGGGTCCACGGAGCCCAAGGGCGAGAGAAGCTCGTGGCGTCTGCCCTCCGGATCGCCGCCCCGAACCTTGAAGAGGCTCTTGAGGATGACCTTGACGTTGTGGTAGTCGTAGGGCATCCGAAAAAGGGTTATCAGGCCGGTGTCCGGGACGAACTGCGCCAACTCCCTGCAGGTGGCGAGCATCTCGTCGTCGATGGCCCTGTCGAACCCCGTCTCGGCGGCCTTGCCGAACCATTGGGCATAGGAGGTCTCGGCCAGGGCTTTCAACGCATCGTCGAGCGTCGGGCTCTCCATGAGCCTCGAGAGGAAGGACGCGTCCAGAAGGCGGTTCTCCATACCTCGCAGCCGGGCCACGGCATACACGTAACTCACGGCCGGCACCCCCTAGGGGAACAGTTTCTTGACGACTTCGGACTCGATGTCGGAACGGATGTCCTCCAGCAGCATGTTCCACGAGCAGTTGACGTCGACCCTGTCGTCCCTCAGCACGAAGCCGCCGGAGATGGGCAGGCGTTCGGACGAGAGCGTCAGCGACGCCTGGTTGGCGCTGTTGAACTCGTCAATCCAGGCCTTGTCGAGGTATTTCTCGCCCTTTCCGACGAGGACGACCTCGCTTTTGGTGCGGACGGCCTTCTTCAGCAGCGCATTCGCGAACGCCACGTACTTGTCGCGCGGCATCTCGGACATCTGGCGGAGGGACGCCGCGAAGGACTCGCTTACGAGGTCCTGACGCACGCCCAGGTCCACCTTCTTCGCGTCGAGCTCGGCGACGATCTCACGGCGCTTCAGGACCTCGGGTTCCTCCCTGGCAAGCCGCTCGTTGTAGGAGTCCCGGATGGCCTTGGCCTCGCTGGCCGCCTTCCTTTCGATATCCGCGACGAGGGCGTTGTTCTCCGCCTCGATCGCGTGCACCTGCTCCTGAGCTTCCGCGCTTATTCTCGCTTTAATGTCGGCAAGTGACATGCGAGCCACCCGCCCTAGAGCTGGACTCCCATAAGCATCAGGATGCTCGTCAGGAGGGCCAGAACCGCATAGGTCTCGACCATGGCCGGAAGGATGATGGCCTTGCCCATGGCCTCGGGCTTCTTGGAGATCATCTGGATGGAGGCCGCCGACGTCTTGCCCTGGTAGATGGCGGAGATCCAGCCGACGATGGCGATGGGCATGCAGGAGGCGAAGATCTGGAGGCCCTGGTTCCAGTTCAGAGCCACGGCCGTACCGCCACCGAGGAGCCCCAGCTTGTTGAGGACGAAGAAGGTGATCAGCAGGCCGTAGATGCCCTGCGTGCCGGGAAGGGCCTGAAGGATGAGGCAGCTGGCGAACTTGTTGGGGTCCTCCGTCATGACGCCCGCGGCGCTTCCTCCGGCGATGCCGATGCCGATGGCCGACCCGATCCCCGACAGAGCCGCAGCCAGGGCGGCGCCGAACAAAGCCATTGTGAGTCCAAGATATTCCATAGTGTCAAGCTCTCCCTTCAAAATTTTGAAAGGCCCGAAGGACCTTCCGAGTGTATTGCTCGAATTGACGGATATCTCGCTTGAAATCCCGAATATTGGCCGGTCGTTTCGATTCAGGCCCCGGAGGTGCAGCGGTTGTCTATTTCCACGTACTCCTGGGAATGGGTCAGGGGCTCGTATGAGGTCCCCCCGCCCGAATAGAACTTCCCGAAAAACTCGACGTACTGCAGACGCAGGGGATGGACGAACGCCCCCAGGATGTTGATGAGGATGCTGAAGACGTGCCCTCCCGCTATGACCACGATGGCGACGAGCCACCCTACGTAGGGGATCTCCGCCGACATGCCTCCCAGGAGATTGATGATCATGCCGATGACCGCCGAGCCGAAGCCCAGCGCCAGAAGCCGGCTGTAGCTCAGGATGTCCCCCAGGTAGGAGGTGGAGCCGTAGAGCGCCAGGAATCCGGAGAGCGCCTTGGAGAGGATGCCCTTCTTCCCGCGCCCGGCGTACAGGAAGATCACGACGGCCCCTGCGATCGCCATGGCCTTGCCGAGGAGGACGAAGGGTTCGGGAAGCAGGCCGCCCGCGGCCGTCCCGAACACGCAGAGCCCCGTGATGAACAGGAACCACGCGATGTTGTCCCCGGCCGCGTCGAGGTACTGCCCGGCCCGGACGTTGTCGTAAGCGGCGATCAGGAGCCCGAACATCAGGTGCACGACGCCCAGCAGGAGGGAGATGCCCAGGACCTGCATCGGGTTGGTCATGGGGTCCACCAGCATCAGGGAGTTCTTGAGCGGGACGAGGAAGGGCAGGAAGGAGTCGATGAAGTTGCCGAAGAAGCTCCCGCTGATCACCCCGTAGACGAACGTGGACACGGCACAGAACGCGAAAAGGGTGACGAAATCCTTGACCGACGAGGGAATGCGCCGGTATTTTTTGAAAAGCCAGCCGATGACGCCCAGCATCACCAGGGCGTACCCCGCGTCCCCCAGGCACATCCCGAAGAAGATGAAGAAGAAGGGGGCCAGGGAGGGCGTCGGGTCCGTGCCGCCGTAGAGGGGGGGCGAGTAGAGCGTCGTGAGGATGTTGAAGGGGCGGACGAACCGGCCGTTCTCCAGCAGTGCGGGCGGCTCGTCGCCCTCGCCCGGGTCGCTCAGGAAGAGGGCGACGTTCGGGCTGACGGCCTCGAGCCTCTTTTGAAGCTGTGCGGTGTCCCGTTCCGGAACCCAGAAAAGGGTCCTCAGGGTGCGGTCGGTCTCGTCGCTCTCGCCCTGCGCACGATAGCGCCCGGCGAGGCTGTTCCAATAGTCCGAGAGCTTCTGGACCACGGGCATCCACTTCTCGGCCAGGGCATCCAGCTCGTCCGAGATGACGCCCTCCCGGTCCTCGACCTCGGCGAGCTTCGCGGCGAGCGCAGCGGTCTCCTCCTGCACGGAGCCCTTGATGGAGGCGGGAATGTCGAAGAGCGACATCCCGTTGCGGGTGCAGGCCTCCAGGACCTTCGTCCCGAGGTCGCGGGAGAAGAGCACGACGGCCTGGACCTCCCGGGCGGTCGCTGCATCCCCGGGGAGGAAGACCTCCGTATCCCTGGCGAACTCGGCCAGGGCGCTCTTGAACGCGTTGAACTGTTCCGCTTTTATCGTGCCGGCGACGCCGCGCACGGTTCGCGTCCCCTCCGTCAGGGCGGATAGGGGAAGGGGAAAGAAGCTCAGGGAGGAGATCAGCGCCTGATTTGCGTTGATCTGCGCCGCCTCCAGCTTCAGCTCGTTGATCTCGTGTTCCTTTCGGCGGACGGCCGCAGCCGCCTCCGCCAGATCCGTTTCGCGCGCAAGCCGGTCCAGGTTGGCCATGGAGACGATCGGACGCTCCCCCAGCAGGCGATCCATGGAGGGGATCGGGTCCCTGTAGCGTCCCGACAGCGTGCGCATCAGGTAACGGACGTCGGAGAGCCGTTCCTCGCTCTCCGAAAGCCGGGCCTCGATCTCCGCCGGGCGGGCCGCCCGTTCGGGGTCCCCGATGACCTGGCAGACGCCGCTGTCCTGCAGGACGGCGGCTATCTCCTCGCGAACGGATTTGTGATAGTAAAGCTCCGCTTTCTTGAGCTTAGCCACGCCCATACTTACCCATCACCTCTTCCGTTATCCACGAGGCCACGCCCGAGACCTTCCCCTTGTGCTCCGCATGGAAGGTCTTGGCCTCCGCCTCCCGGGCGCTTACGATGGCCTTCGCCCTGCCCTCGGCGCTCTCCTCCGCAGCCTGGATGCTCTCGCGGAACTGCCGCGCCGCCGACTGGCGAGCCTCCTTGACGGTGTTCTCCGCCTCGGTCTGAGCCTGGTTCAACCTCCGGACCGCGGCCGCCTTCGCCTCCCGGACGCTTGCCGCCGCCTGGTCCTCTGCCGCCTTGATCTCGTCTATCAGGTTTTTCTCCGCCACTCAAGTTCACCTCCTCCCGAAAGATATGGGTTCCATCCAAGATATGGGAGGGGGATGTCCTTCTCCCTCCATCGTGCGGCCGTCCCCCCCGCCGTGACCTCTCCCGAAAAACGCGCGGGGTCGGAGAGACGTCCGAAATGCAGTGTTTTTGTCACGCAGTCCGGCTGAAAAACGCCGGGAAGACGGACGGATACACGTCCATCATTATAAGCGATAATCAGGAGTTTTGTTAAAGGAAATACCGACTCGACCCGTGGAGCCTTCCCCTGGAGCCCCGGCTTGTCGGCCGAGGAGGACCTGCCGGGTCCACGCCGCTCATGGAGGCGGCTCGAGGGGGAATTTTGTCCCAATTAAGAGAGAAAACGAGGATAAAAAAAAGAGGCTGCCGCAGCGGGCGCCCCCTCTTTCTCCAGGACCGGTTTTCCGAAAAGTGCCAAGAGCCTTTTCGCGCTCGGCGAAAATCAGGCGCCGAGGCTTTTGATGCGAAGGGCCATCATCTTCTTGCGCCGTGTCGCCGTGTTGCGGTGCATGACGCCCTTGACCACCGCCTTGTCGATGACGCTCTGCGCCATGTTGAAGCAGCTGACCGCCGCCTCGCCGTCCTTCGCCTCGACGGCCTCGAGGACCTTCTTGACGGCGTTCCTGCACCGCGTCGTCCAGTACCGATTGTAGATGCGGTTGCGCTCGGCGATGCGGACGCGCCTCTTGGCCGACTGTTTGTTGGGCATTTCCAGGTCACCTCCTCACTGAAAAACTGAAAGCCGGAAATCCTCATCCTCGGCGTCGTCTCCGCCGAATCGGACCCATGGGAAACCATAGCCAAGGCATTGTAACATTCTGTATAATGGAAGCGCAAGATGTCCGCTCCAAAACAAAACGGAGGATGGGCCTCCGGTCCGGCCCGTTATCGTGTATCGGGAGGAATTATATCACGGACTCCACGCTCGAAAAATTTTATTCCCCGTCCGGCCCCCTGTCGCGTATGCCGGGGTATGAGTTCCGCCCGCAGCAGCTCGAACTGGCCCTGGCCGTCCAGGAGTTCCTTCGCGATCCCCTGGAGAGGACCTTTGCGGCCGAGGCCCCTCCGGGTGTGGGCAAGACCTTCGCGCTCCTCGTCCCCGCCCTCCGGGAGGCCGCGGGGGAGCGGCGCATCCTGTTTCTGACGGCCGGGATCGCGCTGCAGGAACAGCTGATCGGCAAGGACCTCCCGCGTCTGAAGGGACTCCTGGGCCGGGACTTCAGCTTCGGGCTCCTGAAGGGGCGCTCCCATTACGCCTGTCTCCGCAAGGGGGCGGCCCTTCTCTCCTCGGGCGCCCCGGACCTCTCTCCATCGCTCTTCGCGGAGGCCGACGGCGCGTTGTCCGACGTCCCGGGGTGGCTGGCGGAGACGGAGACCGGAGACCTCTCCGAGCTGAACGCCGGGGGGGACCATCCCGTGCTGGCCCGGCTGACGGCGGGAGGACGGGGCTGCATCGGGACGAGCTGTCCCTACCGGAGCCGCTGCTTCGTCATCCGTGCCTATCGGAGCGCTCAGGACTGGGACGTCGTGGTCGCCAACTACCATCTCTTTTTCTCCCACATCCTCGAGGGGGGCGGGGCCTTCCCCGTGCGCTACGACTGGCTGATCTGCGACGAGGCGCATCGGATGCCGGACGTGGCGCGGAGCGCCTCGGCCATACGCGCCGGTGCGGACGGCCTGGCCTCCATCCTGAGTCCCCGCGTCCTTCAGGGGTTCGATGCCCTGCTGCGCGCCCACTCCGTCGAGCCCTCCGAGGTGAGGGAGGAGGCCGGGCGGTGCCGCTTGGCGCTGAGGGCGCTCTTCGACGCGGTCCGGCTGCGGATGCCCCGGGACGGGGGCCTGTCGTCCTGCGACCCGGACCTGCTGCGCCTCGGCAGGGTTCTGACGGACGGCCTGGACCGGGAGCTTCACGCTCTGCGGGGGATCGAGGACCGCTTCATGGCCGGGGACTTTGCCAACCCGTCCGCCCTTGCCGAGGGGGCGGAGCTGATGAACTGGATCGACGAGGTTCGCTCCTTCAAGAAGTCCCTGCTCTGGTGCCTGGAGGTCGGCCGTTTCCCCGGCTGGGCCTACTGGGGGGACGGGGAGTCCCTGACGAGCATGCCGGTCGCAGCTGCGGAGATCGTGCGGGACGTCCTGGAGAAGGAGGACCCCGAGAAGATCGTGCTGAGCTCGGCCACGCTGACGCTGTCCGGCGATTTCTCGTTCTGGTCCGGGGAATCGGGGATCACCCCGGACCGGACCCTGGCGGTCCCCTCCCCCTTCGACTTCGCCCGGCAGATGGAGATATGGGTTGTGGACGTCGGCCTGCCCGTCGGGGGCGAGGGGTACGACGACACGATGTGCCGCGTCATGAAGAAACTGTGCAACGAAAACGGGGGCCGGACGCTCGTCCTCCTGTCCTCCCTGAGGCTCCTCAGGGCCTTTGCGCGGAGGATGCGGGAGGGGGAGGGCGGCTATGCGGTGCTGGTCCAGGGCGAGCTGCCCCAGAGGGAGCTCCTCGCGCGGTTCCGTGAGGACGAGACCTCCGTCCTCATCGGGAGCGTGTCCTTCCGCGAGGGGGTGGACGTCCCGGGGGAGGGGCTGACCCAGGTGATCGTGGACCGCATCCCCTTTCCCCATCCGGGGGACCCGCTGGTGCGGGCGCGCAACGAGCTGGAGGAGGGGAAGGGCTTCGTCCGGGTCACGCTTCCCAACGCGCGGATGTTCCTGCGTCAGGCCGTCGGGCGCCTGATCCGCAGCTCGTCCGACCACGGCAGGGTGGTCCTTCTGGACGGCCGCGCCGTGGAGCGCCGGGACTGGCGGGTGCTGGAATCCCTTCCCTCCTGCCGGTGCACCCGGCTGTCCCTGAGGGAGGGAAACGGCTCCCTGTTCCGGGAGCCCTGACATGGACATGAGGAGATCGGGGACGGTGAGGAAAGCATGAGGAGAAGGGGCGATACGCTCGTGGAGGTGCTGGTGGCCCTGCTCGTCCTGGCGCTGATCCTGCCGTCCCTGTTCTCCGCGTTCGGGGTTGGGATCCTCGCGCCCGTGAACATGAAAGCTGCCGACGACCGCCTCTATGGGGCGGAGTGGTGGTTCAACCGCCTGCGGCGGCCGGTGCGTTCCGCCGCTCTCGACGCCATGCCCTGCAGCCTTCCCGGGGGAGACGTCGCCTTTTCGTGGACCTCCCGGACGGGGAAGGGAGGGGAGGTCCGGGTGACGCTCGAGGTCCGATCCGGACTGTCGGGTTCGCCGTTGGTCGTGACGAGGGTATTTTGACCGGGCGAGGCAGGGGCTTTCTGCTCGTCGAGGTGCTGACGGCGCTGATGGTGGGCGCGGTCGTGGGGGCCGCCGTCCTCGCGGCGGGGCGGTGGTTCGTCCTGTCCTCCGAGCGGGTGTCCCGGCTCCTCCTGGCGCGGGACCGGGGGGAGCGCGTCCTGTCGTACCTGGAGCCGCGGGTGCTCCACGCGGGGCTTGGGTTGTCCTCTTGCCGGACGGGCTCGCTTTTGCGGCGGGCCTTCGGATACGGCTCCTCCGGCGCTCCGATGGTCGCGACCTGGACGGACCGGAGCCGCCCTCTGCAGGTCTATAAGAAGTTGGGCGGGGCCTCGCCCGAGCCTGCCGGGGACGAGGGCGGGGTGTTCCGCGGGAGCGGGCTCTGCCTCCTGTATGCGGTCCCGTCCGACATCGTGTTGGGGACCGCTGGGGGAGGCCCCGTCTCCCTGGACCCCGGGGAGGGGGCGAGGTTCTCCGTCCTTTCGGGCCGCCTGGGGGATTGGGGGAGCGCAGCGTCGGCCGTGGGACGCTTCAGCGACCTCAGAAGCTGGGTTTCCCTGCCCTTGACGGGGTATCCTTTTTTTCTCGAGGGGCATTCGGGGACGGAGGTGTCCCTGAAGCTGGCGGCCGGGGTGCCGGGGCCCGTCGATATTCCCCCCGTGAACGATCTGTTCCTGATGCGCGGGGAGCGCTTTGGCGTGATCAACGAGACGCTCCGCTTCCAGGAGCTGCGGAGCGTGTGGTATCCGCCCTACTTTCAGCCGCTGGAGGACGGGGTGCTGGCTCTCTGGTTCGAGTGGCGGCCGTCTTTGAAATGCCTCGACCTGTGGGTTCTGACCTCGGGGGGCCCCGCCGTCTTCGGCCCCGCCTCCAGGCCGCCGTCGTGGCCCGTAGAGGCCCCGTGGAGGGCGGCGTTTTCGCGCCACGAGCTGCACGTCTCCCGGGCATCCTGGAGGGCCGAGAACTTATGAGGCGGCGCAAGGGCCTTGCCTTGGCGGGGGTGGTGGCCCTCTGCCTGATGACGGGCTCGCTCCTGACGTGGATGTTCCTGAGCCTCGCATGGTCCCAGGAGTCCTTGACGGCGGCGATGAGGCGCTCGGAGGAACGGGCGGCCCTGTCGTCGCAGGTCGAGGTCTGCCGCCGCTGGGTCCGCATGCAGCTAGCCGCCGGAAGACCGCCCCGGGTGCTCCCGGAGCGCGTCACCGGCGACCCCGACTCCCGGAAGGTCTTCGAGGACCGAACTCCGGAGGGAGCGATTGCCGAGGTCTACGACCTCGAACCGCCGCCCTCCGGCCCCGGCACGCTGGGGCGGCCCCTTCCCTCCTGTCCGAAAGGCTTTCTGATCCGGGCCGCGTGGCCGTCGGGTCCCTTCCCCTTTCTGGAGCTCGAGACCGTTTGGGTGACCCGCGACGTCCTGCTGCCGGACGGGACGGCGGCGACGGTGCTGGACGAGAATCCCCTGATCTGGAGGGAGCGGTGGCCCTGAGAAACTTTCGGCCGGAGACGGAAAGTCGTGGTCTTCGGGACGGCCGGAGCGCGGGTCATATTGATTGACGTTTTTAAACTATGTATTTTTTCTGTCGTTTTTTACTGTCGCTTTGGCGGTCTCTCGTGTCGAATAGGCGGCGCGTCATCTTGAATCGAAGGACGGGTGGAGCGGGGATGAGGGTGTACATCAGCGCGGATATGGAGGGGGCTACGGGGGTCGTCAACGTCGACCAGACGGACTGCGAGAGGCCGGAGTATGCCTTTGGATGCCGGATGCAGCTCCATGACGTCAACGCCGTCGTCGACGGATTGCTCGATGCGGGGGTCGATGACATTCTCGTCAACGACTCTCATGACCGCATGATCAACCTGGATGCCGGAGGCTTGAACCCGAGGGCCCGCCTTCTGAGCGGCTGGCCCAAGGTCATGGGGATGCTGGAGGGATACGAGGGGGCCGATGCGGCATTCTTCGTGGCCTATCATGCCATGGCGGGCACGGAGTGCGCCGTCCTGGACCATACGGTGAGCGGCAGGCGGGTCTATTCCGTCGTGCTCAACGGCGTCGAGGTCGGGGAGATCGGCTTGAACGCCGCGGCCTGCGCCGGGTGCGGCGTGCCGGTGGCGCTCGTGACGGGGGATCGTGCCGCCTGCGGGGAGGCCGTGGGGCTGCTGGGGGATGGGGTGACGACCGCCTGCGTCAAGACGGCCCACGGCCGCTGCGCTGCGGATTGCCTTACACCGGGTGCCAGCGCTCCCCTCCTCCGCGAGGCTGCGGCGCGCGCAGTCGAGCGCGTGCGCAAGAACGAGGCGCCGCGGATGGACATCGGGGACGGCTCCTTCGACCTGCGGATCACCTTCCACACGACCGCCCAGTGCGACCAGGCGGCCGTCCTGCCCTGCGCGGAGCGCCTGGGGGGGCGTACGCTTCGGGTCTGTGGCTCGGGGATGGCGGAGATGCGCCGCTGGGCGAACGTCCTCATCGGCCTGGGCGGGGCCTGATCTTTTTGTCCGATGTCCCTCCGTTCGATGGAGTACGATTGCCTCCTGACCCTTCCGGTCGTACGCGTCGATGCGGCGGCTCCCTTGGGGAATCGCGGGGCCGTTCGCGCGGGGGGCGGTAGGGTTCTCTCGGAGAGTGTGTCTTATGGCGAACAAAATAGGGGACCTTGAGGATCGCATCGCTCATTTCATCCAGGAGAGCCTTCACGAGCTCGACTCGATCCGCAGCGAGGAGTCCGAACGTCTGGAGCAGGCCCGAAAGCGTTTCCGGGAGCTGACGCAGGACCTGAGAGACCTGGCGGCTCAGATCGACCGGACCCTCAGGGAGTACGAACAGCTTCGGGAGGAGCTGCTGCGCTGGTCTCAGCAGGGGATCGTCGAACAGGAGAAGGAGGCTTACGAACGAGCGTCCAAGTCGATGAAGCTCCATGCCTCCCTGGAGGAGCGCTACCGCATCCTCTCGGCGCAGAAGGACGATCTTCTGCGGGAGGAGCGCAGTCTCGAGCGCCTCGTGACCCGGAGCGAGAGCATGGGGAACCGTCTTCGCATGGTGATGAACCTGGTCAGCCTGCCCGAGGAATTCTCGCCGGAGCAGGGGGCGATGCATAACGAGAAGGCCCTTGCCGTTGCCTTTCAGATTGCGGAGCGCGAGGCGCGTTCCTTTGCCCGGGAGCTTCACGACGGGCCGACCCAGTCCTTCTCGGCCGCGGGGCTGAGCCTGGAGATGGCGCAGGAGCTGCTGGCCCGGGGGGACGGAGCGGCGGCCTCGGGCGAGGTGAAGCTGGCCGTCGAGCAGCTGAGGAGCGGGCTCAACGAGGTGCGTTCGCTCCTGTTCGGGCTGAGCCCCACGGGGATAGAGAGCGGTTTCGACCTGCCCGTCAAGCGTTTGTCCGAACAGGTGCGCCAGATGTGGGGATCCGAGGTGACCTATAAGCTGACCGGGAAGCTGGAGGACGTCCCCGTCAGCCAGCGAAGCAACATCTTCAAGACCCTGCATCAGGCCGTCGTCAACGCCGCCCGAAACGGGGCGGAGCATATCCGCGTCTCCATCGGAAAGTCCAGACAGACGCTCAAGGTCCTGGTCATGGACGACGGAAAGGGGTTCGACGTGGAGCGCGAGAAGCAGGCCGCCCGGGAGCGGGGGTCCTACGGACTGCAGAACATGGAGGAGCGCGTGACGGTGCAGGGCGGCAACTTCTCCATCAGCAGCGCCCCCGGCAAGGGAACCACGGTCTCGTTTTCCGTCCCCCTGAGCCGGGACTGAGGAACGTCGGAGCACACGCAGACGAGCGGGCTCTCCGGCCGCGTCCTGAAGCGGGCTCGGCGTGTTTTCGGCTCCGTTCGGACCGCCCCGGCACTTGATGGTCGAAAAAGATAAAGCCGCCTCCGGACCTTTCTCCGGAGGCGGCTTTCGTCGTGTTCGTCCGCGGCTTCGGGCATACGCGGCTTCTTCGCCGTTTCCCGATTCTTTCCCGTCAGGACTTGCGTCCGGCCTTGCGGCGCTCCAGCTCGTCGAGGATGGACTTCCGCAGGCGGATGGACTGGGGGGTCACCTCCACCAGCTCGTCGTTCTCGATCCACTCCATGGCCTTCTCCAGGGGCATGCGCCGCGGCACGTCCAGCTTGGTCGTCATCTCCTTGGTGGCGGAGCGGTGGTTGGTCTGCTGCTTCCTCTTCGTGGGGTTGCAGGGCATGTCGCCCGGGCGGCTGTTCTCCCCGACGATCATCCCCGCATAGACGGGGTCGAGGGGCGAGATGAAAAGCGTCCCCCGATCCTGAAGGTTCTCCAGCTGGTAGGCCGTGGCCTCCCCCGTGTCCAGGCTGACGAGCGAGCCCCGGCTGCGGGCGGTCAGGTCGCCCGCCCAGGGACCGTAGCCCATGTAGCAGTTGGACATGATGCCCAGGCCGCGGGTGTCCGTCAGGAACTCGCCGCGATAGCCGATCAGGCCGCGCGTCGGGATCTCGAACTCGATGCGCAGCAGGCCCCGGGCCTGGTTCTCGATGTTCTTCACCTTGCCTTTGCGCTTGGCCAGCTTCTCGAATACGACGCCCTGATGCTCGTCCGGCACGTCGATGATCAGCTGTTCGTAGGGCTCCATCAGGACGCCGTCCCGGGTCTCCGTGATGACCTCGGGCTTGGAGACGCAGAACTCCATGCCCTCGCGCCGCATCTCCTCGATGAGGATGCCGAGCTGGAGCTCCCCGCGGCCCGAGACCTTCACCCCGTCGGGGCGCCCCAGGTCCTCCATGCGCAGCGAGACGTTGACGTGCATCTCCCGCTCCAGGCGCGCCTTGAGCTGGCGCAGCGTCACGGCCTGCCCCTCGCGCCCCGCGAAGGGGCCCGAGTTCACGAGGAAGAACATGGAGACGGTCGGCTCCTCGATGGCCAGGGGCTTCAAAGGGGCCTCCGCCAGCTCCGCCGCGGCAAAGGTGTCGCCGATGTCGATCTCCGTCGGGCCGGTCAGCCAGACGATGTCGCCCGCCTGGACCTCGTCCACCTCGGTGCGCTCCAAGCCGCGGGTGACCCAGAGCTGGGCGACCCTCGCGTTCTCCGTCCCGGTGATGTCCCAGCTGCCCTCGTCGTGCTGCGTGGAGCGCCACTTCGTGGAGACGCGGACGAACGGGTCCCCCTTGCGGATGCGTCCCTGCAGGATCTTGCCGCAGCCGATCCGCCCGACGTACTCGTTCCAGGCCAGGGTGCTGACCTGCATCAGGAAGGGCTTGTCCAGCGAGACCTTCGGGGCGGGGACGTGGTCGATGATCGCCTGGAAGAGGTCGTCCATGTTGTCGCGCTTCGTCTCCTTCAGGTCCTTGACGGCCCATCCGTTGAGCCCGGACCCGTAGAGCACGGGGAAGTCCGCCTGTTCGTCCGTCGCGCCCAGCTCGAAGAAGAGGTCGAAGGTCTGGTTCAGGGCGCCCTCGGGGTCCGCTCCGTCGCGGTCCACCTTGTTGACGAACACCAGTGGCCTCATGCCGATGGACAGCGCATGCTTCAGCACGTAGCGCGTCTGGGGCATGGGCCCCTCGTTGGCGTCGACGATCAGGATCACGGAGTCCACGGTGGAGAGGATGCGCTCCACCTCGCCGGAGAAGTCGGCGTGGCCCGGGGTGTCGATGATGTTGATGAGGTAGCCCTTCCACTCCACGGTGCAGGGCTTGGAACGGATGGTGATCCCGCGTTCGCGCTCGAGCGCCCCGGAGTCCATCACCCGCTCGGCCATCTGGGTGCGCTCGCTGAAGGTCTGCGCCGCCCTGAAGATGGAGTCGATGAGGGTCGTCTTGCCGTGGTCGATGTGCGCCACGATTGCGAGATTGCGTATTTTTTCGGACTGCATGATGTTTCCCTTGCCTCCTGGCTGCGGGCCGAATGCCGGGCTCCGCCCGCGGTTGTTTCCTCAATCTCAGCAAGGGACAAAATCGCCTTGAGTGCGGGTGTCCTCCTGCCGCTGCCTGTCTCCCTGAATTTTGAGCGCTAGCATTGTACCTCAAAGTTTCTCCGTGCGCTATACACGGATCCGCATGGCACGCTAGCGTCAGTTCAATCGGGCTCCGATCGCCTCCTGCAGGGTGTCGAGGGAGGGGATGCCGTCGCAAAGCTTGTCGCGTCCCAGAATCCACGTCGGGCGCGACGGCCGGACGCGGTATCGGAAGATGTCGAAAAGGGCCAGGGGATTGCGGGGGTCCATGACGCAGATGTCCAGGCGCTCCCCATAAAGGCCGCGCAGCGCGCGCAGCAGCCGGCTGACCGCCTGATGGGTCTTTTGCTGTTGAGGAAAAGAAGCCTTCTCTTCCGGGGTGTAGCTCCCCCTTCCGCCGCCTCAGCCGCAGCGGTAGCCGCCGAACTCCATGATGATCTTCAATTTCAGGGCCATCTCCGTCTTCCTCCTCTGGCCCCCCGTTCGGGGGTCGGGTAAAATAACGATTTCAAATACGAAAACAACAGGGCATCCCCTGCTATCGTATCATAGATAAAGGTGCTTGTTGATGTTGATAAAGATGCTTGTTTCGTCCGGAGGAGTGGAGTCTGGTGGATTTTTTCAAGGTACATGGAAATGGGAACGACTTTATCGTCCTGGATAACCGGGAGGGACGCCTTTCCGATTCGGACCTGCGCTCCGCCGCCATGGCGCTCTGCCGCAGGCGCGCCTCCGTGGGCGCCGACGGCCTGATGGCCGTCGAGCGTGCCGGGGAGGCCGAGGGCGTCGATTTTCGGATGCGGATCTTCAACGCGGACGGCAGCGAGGCCGCAATGTGCGGGAACGGGGCCCGGGCCCTCGCGCGCTACGCGTACGAGCGGGGAATAGCCGCCTCCCCGATGCGTTTCGCGACGGGAGCGGGGATGGTCGAAGCCACGGTCGAGCCGCCGTTCGTCGAGCTGGACATGGGGAACATCGACCTCGCCAGGGGGACCTTCGGGTGGAGCCTCCGTGCCGGGGGCGTCACGTTCCCGTTCGTCTTCCTCAACGTCGGCGTGCCCCACTGCGTCCTGCTCACGGACGAGGACTACTCGCGGGACGCCATGCGGGAGATGGGGCGGGAGGTGCGCTGGAATACGGAGCTCTTCCCCGAGGGGGCCAACGTCAACTTTGCCCGCCGCACGGCTTCGGATGAGATGAGTGCGGTCACCTACGAACGGGGCGTCGAGGACCTGACGGACTCCTGCGGGACAGGGAGCGTCGCCGTCGCCATTGCTGCGGCCGAGGTCTGGGGAATATGGACTCCCATACGCGTGACCAACCCCGGGGGCGTCAATACGGTTCGCCTGGATTTCGCCTCGGGGAACGGTTCCGTCCATGCCTGGCTCAAGGGCGGGACGGCTCTGGTGGCGTCCGGGGTGCTGCTCGAGGAGGCCTGGGCTTGAGCCGGCGCGGATGGGTGACCCTGGCGGCCGTCCTGGTCCTGCTGCTCTGTGCGGTTCTGGCCCTTTGTTTTGCCGGGCCGATGGCCGAGCTCCTGAGAAGGATAACGGCATGGCTGGTGGAGACGGTCGGACACATGGGGTATCCGGGGGTCGTCGCCCTGATGTTCCTGGAGTCGTCCTTCTTCCCCTTTCCCAGCGAGGTGGTCCTGCCGCCGGCGGGTTACTTGGCGTGGAAGGGCGAGATGTCCCTCCTCGCGGCGATCGCCTCGGGCATCGCCGGGAGCATCCTGGGGGCCCTCTTCAATTATTGGGTGGCGGTTCGGTTCGGACGGCCCTTCCTCCTGAGGTATGGGAAGTACTTTTTCGTGTCCGCGGAGTCCATGGAGAAGGCGGAGGTCTTCTTCGCCCGGCACGGGCACGTGAGCACCCTCGTGGGGCGCCTGCTGCCGGTCATCCGTCAGTACATCTCGCTGCCCGCGGGGGTGACGAGGATGAACCTGACGCTGTTCACCGTCTTCACGGCCCTTGGGGCCGGGCTGTGGGTGGTGGTCCTGACGCTCGCCGGCTATCTGCTGGGCGAGCATCAGGAGCGGCTCGTCCGCTACCTGCACGTCCTGCCCCTGGCCTGCGCGGGGGCGGCGCTCCTCCTCGTCCTCCTCTATATCCTTTGGCTGCGCGTCCGCGTCAGGGGGCGTCCGGTGGAGCCGGGGGAACGGATGGGATCGGGAGGGAGATGAGCACCCGGGCCCCGCGCTCCTGATCGGTTCTGTCGGCGATCAGAAGGGAGCCGCCGTGCAGGGTGACCATGCGGCGAGTGAAGGCGAGGCCCAGCCCCGTCGAGCCCCACCCGGATCTGTGCGCGTGCGTCCGCTCCGCATCGTATCCGGGGCCGTTGTCGAGGACCTCGATCTCCAGGCGCCCCGCGTTGCGGCGTATGCACAGCTCGACCCCACGGCTTCCCACGGTCTCGTTGGCCCTCCATGCGTTGTCCAGCACGTTGAACACGGCGCGGAGGAGGCGCATCCTGTTGGCCGGGATCGAGACCTCTTCGGCCTCCGGATCGAGCGTCAGGGCGACGTCCTTCCCCCATGGGAAAGGACGGATCTGACGATCGATCGTGTCGCAGAGCTCGGAGACCTTGAGCGCGTGCTTCTCGTCCTCCGAGAGGAGCTCGCGGACCATGTTCTCCATGAATTCCGAGGCTCTGAGGATGAGGGTGCCCTTCTCCGCGGAATCCCCTTTCTGAAGCAGCAGCGCGGTTCCCTTGATGGCCGCGATCGGGTTCTTGAGGTCGTGGGCCAGGTGGTTGACGTCGACCATGGAGATCGTCCTGAGTCCCTCGTCCTCCGGGGTGCTCTTGAAATCCGACTTCGCCCAGGTCTGGCGCAGCAGGTTGACCCGGACGGCGTAGCGGGCGATGAGCCAGGTGGAGGATACGGCCCCGGCCAGGAAGCTGAAGAACAAAGCGGTCCCCGCCAGGCCCAGGGTCGCCGTATTCTGCGCGGAGAGGGAGTCCGGGAAGCCGGAGAACAGTTCCAGGCTCTGAAAGGAGAGGGTCCAGAGCAGCAGCGCCGCGAGTCGATCCAGACTGTCCTCGACCCGGAGCGTCAGAAGCTGGAACAGGACCATCAGGAGAAACACGATGGCGGCGTTGATCGGGAGCGGCGGACAGAGCCGGGGGGACAGCAGCGGCAGGAGGTAGAAGCTGGCCGCGAGTCCGAGAGCGGGGAGTATGATGGCGAGCAGGTCCTCGTTTCGGGGGAAGCGTTGGGCCGCCCCCCAGCCGATGAGGTTCCAGCCCGCGAAGAGCAGCAGGTTCTGAGCTACGTGGAACAGCATTCGGACGATGGATACCATGAGAAAGGCCGTTTCGTCCCACTGCCCCGCGGAGCGGAAGAAACCGGCCGAGAGGATGTCCTTGTAGTAAAACGAGGCCAGAGCGGCCGTCAGGATGCAGAGTCCCGCGAGCAGCTGATTCAATCCGCTTCCCTGGAGGGGGAATACCTTTTTTTCGTCGACGTTTTTCCCTGAGAAGAATTGGGGCATTGCGACCTCCCGGTGCCGGATCTGGCGTTTTTGTCTGGTTGCAGAGACTATTTTATT
>NZ_CALIAA010000287.1 GCF_938040765.1 uncultured Fretibacterium sp. | reverse complement strand
ACTGAGGGCTTCGGTGCTTTATGGAAGGATTTTCTTGGAGCTGGAACGTCTGAAAAACTATTTTTGGTGACGGGAGGGGCCTCCTGGGAGGCAAGCGGTGCAGCCGATTTCTTTTCCCCCCTGTTGAATGGGGTGGCTGTGCGGCGCCTCAGGACGGCTGCGGCGAATCCCGAGATCGAGGCTTTGCAGTCGGCGCTGAGTTTTTTTGAGGAGGACCCCTGCAGCCTGATCATGGCCGTTGGAGGGGGGACCCCCCTCGACACGGCGAAATTGGTCAACTTTTTTTCCTCGACGCGGCAGAGCCCTGGGGCGTACCTGAAGGGGATACGCTCCGAAACGGAGCGCGGCGCTTTTCTCCCGTTCCTGGCCGTCCCGACGACTGCGGGGACAGGAAGCGAGGCCACTCATTTTGCCGTCCTGTACGATGGGTTGGTCAAGCACTCCGTGGGGGACTTGCGGATACGGCCGGGCTATGTGTTCCTGAACCCCGCCTTTACCTTTTCCCTTTCCCCTTATGTTACGGCCTGCACGGGGTTCGACGCTCTGGCACAGGCCATGGAGTCCCTTTGGGCGGTTGGCTCGACGGAGAGCTCCCGGAAGGACGGTCTGGAGTCCCTGAGGATCGGTTCGCGGGTCCTGCGTTCCGTCGTCCTGGCTCCGGAAGCGGAAAGTCGATCGGCAATGCTTCGGGCCGCCTATCTGGCAGGGCGGTCCATCGACGTCGCCAAGACCACGGCGGCCCACGCGTTTTCCTATTGCCTTACGGCGCGCTATGGATTGCCTCATGGTCATGCCGTGGCGACGTTCCTGCCGGAGGTCCTCAGGCAGAACGGAACGGCTCCCGCAGATCGCGTGACGGATCCGCGGGGCGAAGGGTTCTTGCGGCAGGCCGTGGAGGAAATTCTGAACGTACTGGGCTGCGAAACGGTAGATGAGGGAGTACGAAGCCTCTATGCCTTGCGGGAGGCTATAGGGTTGACGGATTCCTGGATGGAGGGAAAAGGATTGTCGTTTGATGTCGTTTACGACCATGCCTTTGAGGAGGCCAACGTTTCGCGTTTGAGCAACAATCCCGTGGGGCTCGCACCGAGCTGTATGGAGAAGAGGGGAAGGATTGAAAATTAGGTGGTTTATTCGTTATGGCGGCTTGGCTTGTCTGTTGCTCCTCCTGTATCCCGGGCCTGCGGCGGCGTACCTCGACCCCAGTGCGGGCAATGCCTTGGTGTATATCGCCGTGACGGCGGTCGGCGTCGTGGGATACGTGCTGAAGGGGATATTCTATCGGGCGGTTGAAATTTGGACGGGCAGGCGCCGTTCGGATGAACGGGGACGGTCCTGTCAGGATATCGCCATTTTCAGCGAGGGGAAGAATTATTGGACGACCTTCGAGCCGATCGTCTCC
Source organism: uncultured Fretibacterium sp. (assembly GCF_938040765.1). GTDB lineage: Bacteria > Synergistota > Synergistia > Synergistales > Aminobacteriaceae > CAJPSE01. Next base: position 1,884 of record NZ_CALIAA010000287.1, on the reverse strand, counting down.
GCGTTGATTTCGCGAGGGCAGCCCTTCAGTTATTTCACTACGGATATCGAGGACCCTGGATTGACGATACGCAGTCCCCTGATGAGAGGACGGTACCTGGGAGAGGGGAGCGCCGCCTATGCGCGGCTGAATAGAATACGGTGCAGGGTGATGCTCGCCACCACTCCGAATATCGGCACGCCGGGTTTTCCGCTTCCGAGGCCGGCCGGCGTGGAGTTTCTTGTCCATGTTTTTCACGCTCCGGCCGGGGTCGCCTATTATAAAAAGGGATCCTTGGACGCCTACGACGGGGTTTGTATGGTGGGGGAGTACTCCCGGCCGGCGATTCGACACCTCGAACGGCTTCGTGGCCTGCCGGAGAAGGAACTGGTCTGTACGGGGCTGCCTTACTGGGACGTGCTGCTCAAACGATTGGGCGACAGGGATGAGATGCACGGCCGTGGTGAAGATGAAACGGAAGCCGTGGCGAAACAGGCGGGGAGGCGGACGATACTGCTGGCTCCGTCATGGGGACAGAAGGGATTTCTGTCCTGCTACGATCCGGAATTTATCGGCACGCTTGCAAGGGCGGATTTCGATATCATCCTCCGTCCTCATCCTCAGTCGTGGAGGACGGAGCCCGCCTTGCTGCACCGGATTGAGAGATATTTATCGGTGCTCGACAATGTGACGTGGGACAAGGATAGTGATCCATCCCGTTCCATCCTGGCCTCCGATATCCTGATCTCCGATACCTCGGCGATCCGCCTGGACTATGCGATGATTTACGGAAAGCCCGTCATCTCCCTTGAGACGGAGATCGGGGAAAGGGATTCCTTCGAGATTGCCGATCTCCCCACGGAGTGCATGGATTCCCTGGCGGACAGGATATGTATTCCGGTCGGCAGAGACAGGATAGATCATATCGTCGAGATCGTCGAGGAGGCCCTGCGTGAGGGGAAGATGCAGGGGATGGAGGACGCCAGGCGGCGTTACATCTCCTGCTTCGGATGCGCCGGGAAGCAGGTTGTGGAATATCTGGTCGAAAAGTCCGTACAGTTGTCCGCGCCCCTGAGGGATGAGGCGGAAGGGAAAGAGGAAACCCACAATGTTGTATGATCTCTTGTTCAAGCCCGTTGTCGTCCTGCTGAAACATCTTTATCTAGCCATTTTTTCCTGCACGGGCGATTGGGGTACGTCCCTCGTCCTGCTTGCGGTTGTGATGAATATCCTGCTGCGTCCCCTCATGGCGTGGGCCGCACGGCTGCAGAAAAGGGAACGGAAGCTGCAGGATATTCTGGTTCCACAGATTCGTGAGATCAAGCGGGAACTGCACGGTGCGGAGCAGCACGCCGAGCTGACGGAGCTTTACAGGCGGTATGCCTACCATCCTGTCTATGCGGTTCGCTCCAATGCCGGGCTTTTCATTCAGCTTCCGTTTCTGATAGCGGCTTATGCTATGCTCTCCTCCCTCGAGCTTTTGGAGGGGCAGCCTTATCTTTTCATTAGAGATCTGTCCTTGCCGGATTCGCTTTGGCACGGGATCAACCTGCTGCCGCTCCTCATGACGGTGGTCAATCTTTTGGCGGCATGGACGACGGAGAACTTTGGCACGCGAGAAAAGCTACAGGCCTCCGTCATAGGGCTCCTCTTTCTCCTTCTGCTCTATGGCGCTCCCTCAGCTCTGCTGATCTATTGGACCAGCAATAACGTCATCCTGCTCTTGAAGAATCTCGCCGTTCCGGTCAGGCGTTTCCTGGGCGCACATGCAGACTTTTATGAAATATCGGGCCGGAGATTCCTCCCCGTCGGAAGGTGGAGGATACTGACCGATATTCTGGCCGCCCTTTCGATGTTTGCGATTTTGGGGTGCTACGTCTTTTTTTTCAGAAGGGGCTTCATCGG
>NZ_CALIAA010000286.1 GCF_938040765.1 uncultured Fretibacterium sp. | reverse complement strand
CGTCCTTGACGCCCACCTGGCTCATGCCCTTGCCGACCGAGGCGTGAGTGGCTCCTGCCGGGGCTTCGGACTGCTGGAGGCCACGTCCTTCCTGTGCGGCGCGTGCGTTATGATTCTGGAGATGACGGGGTCGCGTCTCGTCGCGCCCTTTTTTGGGACGTCCCTGGTCGTGTGGACGGCCCTGATCGGGGTCGTCATGGCGAGCCTCTGTGCGGGCAACTGGGCGGGAGGGCTTCTGGCGGACCGGCGCCCGGAACGCCGCGTGCTGGCCCGGATCGTCCTCCTGTCCGCGGTCTGCACGGGCTGCCTGGCGTGGGCGGGCAACGCGGTGCTCTCGTTTCTCGGCGGGCTGAACCTGAACCTTTATCTGGCCGTGGTCCTCGCGGCCCTGCTGATCTTCGCCCTCCCGAGCCTGCTCCTGGGCATGGTCTCCCCCTTCGTCGTTCGCCTCGCGATGGACGACGTCGGCACCTCGGGGGGGACGGTGGGGCGCTTCTCGGCGCTCTCGTCCGCGGGCAGCATTCTGGGGACCTTTCTGGGGGGGTTCATCCTGATCTCCCTCGCTCCGTCGGGGGTCATCCTCCTGATGCTGGCGACCGTCCTGGCCGTTCTGGCCCTGCTGCTCCGCCTGCCGGTTTGGAAGGGCACTCTCCTGGTCCTGTGCCTGCTCGCGGCCGCTGCCGTGGCCGCGAAGACGGGGGGGCTGCCGATGATGCCCGTGGGCGTGCATATCGAGACGCCCTACAACCACATCTCCATCGTGGAGAGCAATCAGGCGGACGGGCGGCGCGTCCGGATTCTGATGACGGACCCGCAGGGCGCGCAGTCCCTGATGTACACGGACGATCCCAACGAGCTCGTGAGCGACTACACGAAGTTCTACGACCTCGCCTTTCACTTCAAGCCCGACACGAAGAATATCCTGATGCTGGGCGGAGGAGGCTACTGTGTGCCCCGCCACGTCCTGGCGGAGCGTCCCGGGGTCTCGTTCGACGTCGTCGAGCTGGACCCCGGCATCACGGAGGCGGCGCGGCAGTATTTCTCCATCCCGGAGGACCCGCGCCTGCGCATCTTTCACGAGGATGCGCGGGCGTTCCTGAACCGGGAGGCGCGGGATCCCGGGCGTCGGGGCTCCTACGACGCCGTCTTCATGGACGTCTTCGGGTCGTGGTACTCCATCCCCTTCCACCTGGCGACGGTGGAGGCCGCGCAGCGCATGCACGATCTGCTGAGCCCGGACGGGGTGCTGATCGTCAACGTCATCGCCTCGCTCCAGGGGCCCCGCAGCGGGGTGTTCCACGGAATCTATGCGGCGCTCGAGTCGGTATTCCCAAGGCTCCTGATCTTTCCGGCGTCCGCCTCCGACCCCAGGTATGCGCTGTCCCGGCAGAACCTGATGATCGTGGCCTTTCGGTCCCGGGAGCTGCCCGCCGTTCCGCCGGTCCCGGAGCTCGCCGTCGTGAGTCTGCTGGAGCATCAGTGGCTCGAGCACTTCGAGGCCTCGGTCCCGGCGTTCACCGACGCCTTCGCGCCCGTCGAGCGCTACGCCCTGATGCGGTAGGGGACGGCAATGCGAAAAGGTACGCCCTGAAAAGGTGCGATCTGAAAAGGTGCAAAACGGGAGGAGGCGGGGAAAATCCCGCTTCCTCCCGTTTGTCGCGTATGTCGGCGATCTCCGCAGGGATCCCGCTCAGGCCTTGGTGCCGACGACGGCGATGTAGTTCAGCTGTCTTCGGTGCGCATTGAAGAAACCGGACATCCGCCCGAAGAACTCCCGATTCTCCTTCTTCCGCCCGTTCAGAAAGATCCGCAGCGCGCCCCAGAGCCCTTCGTCGTAAATCATCCCCTTGAAGCTCATGAGGGTGATGGGCCCCTCCCGGACCTTGAGGCCGGAAAAGCCGCGCTCCTCGAAGACTTTTCGCCATTCCGTCCCCGTCAGCGGGTACACCCTGACGTTGATCGCCCGGCTCAGGCCCTGGACGAGCTCCGGGGAGTCCTCCGTCAGCATGACGTCGTGCGTCAGCAGCACCCCGCCCTTTTTCAGCACGCGGAAATATTCGGTGACGGCCTTGGCCCGGCTTTCGGGGTCGAGCATCGTCAGCATGGCCTCGTTGACCACCGCGTCGAAGCGCCCGTCGGGGAACGGCAGGGCCGTGGCGTTCCCCTCGACGAGGGTGACGCGGTCCGCCGCGCCCGCGGCGGCGAGGTTCCTCCGCGCCTTCTCCAGCGCCTCGGGGTCCATGTCCAGCCCCGTGACGCGGCATCCGTATTTTTTGACGAGCTCCGCCGTCGTCGTGCCCATGTTGCACGCCACCTCCAGGACCTCCGTCCCGGGCCCGAGCCCGCCGCTTCGCATCAGCCAGTCCGTTACCGCCCGTCCGCCGGGACGCAGCCGCCGCTTGCCGAGCCTGGCCAGAAAGACATGTCCCACTTCCATTGCCATGAGTTTCACCCTCTTCGTCGAATGTCGTTAAAGGCGGCCCTCTCCGGAGGAGCCCTTCCAGGACACGAGGGCCAGGATGGTCCTTCCGGAGACGCGGATGCAGCCGTCCCTTTCCTGCGTGCGCAGCAGGGAGCGAAGGTCCGCGCCCCGCTCCGAGGCCGCCTTGCCCAGGCCCATCCTGTAGCGGTCGCACGCCTCGTCCAGGCTCAGGGTTCGGTCCTCGTTCCTCTCCAGAAACGTCATCCGGGGGAGAAAACCGTTCAGCCACTGCCGATTGAAGACCGCCCAGGCGATGTCCCCGCCGTTGTGGGAATCGGCGCTCTGGTCCACGCCGAGCTCCCCGGCCAGGGCGTCCATGATGGAGTCCTTCATGGAGACGTATTGGGCGACGACGCAGTGTCCCCGGCTGGCCGCGGTCATCTTCTCCAGGCCCGCGGAAGTCCTCGCGGGCGTGCACATGCAGGCGAACACCAGATCGAAACGCCCCTTCAGCCCGCCAAGCTCATCCTTCTTCCAGTCGTGCTTCAGCGTCTCGAGGTTGGAAAGGCCCTTCTCCCCGGCCTGCTCCGCGCACAGTTCCAGCATCCTGGGGGAGATGTCCGCGGCGGTCACGTCCCTCGCGGCCGCGGCGAAGGGCAGGGCGTAGCGTCCATAGGCGCACCCGACGTCCAGGACGGAGGCCCCCGGACCGAGCATCCCCTCGTCGGAGAGGTATCGGACCACCCGGTCCGTCAGGCTCGTGCCGTAGGTTCGCTTGCAGGCGAAAAAGGGCTCGGCCTTAGCGTCCCAGAAGTCCTCGGACTCGGAGAGGTTCGGATCCGGACGGTTCAGGATCGCGTCAAAAAAATCCGCGCTTATGTTCAATCGAAAATCCTCCTTTGCTCAAAACCCGCACTCGGTCAAGAACGAAAGCCCGGAGCGCCTCGGGACGGCATCAGAAAAAGTCCCGCCGCATCTCGGCCCCGGGCGAAAGGAGCTTTTCGACCTCCCCGTCCGTGAGCTCCATGCCGTAGAATCTGCCGTAGTACTCCTTCACCTTCAGGGGGATGTCGATGTCCTCGAAAAGATCGGGGTAGACCGCCTTCGCAAACCACCACAGGGCCAGGGGCGTATCGGTGCAGGGCGGCCACCAGCGGTGCATGCCCAGCGGGAACTTGTGGCAGTCCCGGTTTCTGACCGCAGGGACGTGGCTCCAGTCGTGACCGGGGCCCGCCGTGTTGTCGTACAGGTTCTGCGGGACCAGGGCCGTGAACGTCGTCAGAAACACCTTGTCGGGCGCCCAGTCGTAGATCTGTTCCATGTTGACGTTCTTCTTCCCGACGTCCAGTCCCACGTTCACGGCTCCAACGGCGTCGCACCAGTACTCCCCGAAGGTCTTCCGGCCCGATACGCTGATCGCCGTATCGTTGTAGTTGCTCAGGATCAGGACCCTGGCGCGCTTCTCCCGAGGAATGTCCCGGACGCGTCGGGCGATCTCCGCCTCGACCTCCCTGCCGTAGGCGACGATGCCCCTGGCCTTGTTCTCCCCGCCCAGGACCTGCTCCATGAGGTCCAGCCACATCTCCAGGGTGCGGAGCGTGCTGACCGATCCGCCGATGTTGGGGTGGGTGAAGGCCACCGCGGGGATCCCCGCTTTTTTGTACGTCTCCGTGTGAACGGCGCCGGAGTAGAAGACGACGTCCGGCTTCAGGTTCAGCAGTTCCTCGATGTTCAGGGACCCTCCCTTGTAGAAGTCGCTGGACACGGAGAGCAGGCCGGGCGCGTACTTCCCCAGCACGGAGCGCCGCGCCGTGTTGAGCAGGTCCGGCGGTATCCCCACCAGGTTTCTCACGTCGCCTCCCTGATACACGGCGACCACCGAGGCCAGCGGCAGCGGCGCCACGACGGCGATGCGCTCGATCTTCTCGGGCAGATCCACGTCGAGGCCCAGGTGGTCCCGTACCGTCCGCGCCTCCGAGCTCCCCGGCCAGGTCAGCGCCACGGCAAGGACCACCACGGCTCCAACAAGCCGGGAACGAAGCCTCTTACACCTCTTCATCTCGATCGACCTCCATTCTTCCACCATTCCTCCACCATTTCTCCAAGGAAGCAAACCCCGATTTCAATCAGGGACAGGCCTCCGACAACCAAAAAGTCCCATAAAGTTGGCTTAAGCCAACTTTATGGGACCCATTCTGACACGAAGGGCGGAGGGCGTCTGTTGCCAAGGCCACGGAAAAAGCGGAGGGAGGCGAAGAGGACTGCCGGGTTGCGGACGGGGCCGTCCCGGGCCCGTCTCACGCCGGCCGGACCCGCGTCACGGCTTCGGGACGGCGGCCCCCGCCACGTCCTGACGCTCGATCAGGGCGATGAACGCCTCCTCCAGGGTGGGGTCGGGGCGCTCGTCCGTCCGCACGGAGGCCTTGAGCGCGTCGGGGGGGCCGGAGGCTATGGTCCTGCCGCGGTAGACCAGCGCGATGCGGTCGCAGTACTCCGCCTCGTCCATGAAGTGCGTCGTCACCATCACGGTGACGCCCTTCAGCGCGAAGCTGTTGATGCAGGTCCAGAACTCGCGCCGCGTCACGGGGTCCACGCCGCTCGTCGGCTCGTCCAGGAAGAGGACGTCCGGCCCGTGCATCACGGCGCAGCCCATCGCCAGGCGCTGCTTGAAGCCCAGGGGCAGCGAGCCCGCCCGGGAGGAGAGGTAGGGCCCCAGATCGAACGTCTCGACCACGCGCTCCACCGCCGCGCCGCCCCTCAGCCCGTAGATGCCCGAGAAGAACCGCAGGTTCTGCAGCACGGTCAGGTCCCCGTACAGCGAGAACTTCTGCGCCATATAGCCCAGCTTCGCCCGCGCAGCGCCAGGCGCCGTCCTGAAGTCCAGGCCGGACACGGCGCAGCCGCCCTCCGTGGGAGTAAGCAGCCCGCACATCATCTTGAACGTGGTGGACTTCCCGGCCCCGTTGGGGCCCAGGAGCCCGAAGATCTCGCCCCGTCCGATCGAGAAGGAGACGTCGTCCACCGCCGTGAAGCTCCCGAACCGCTTCGTCAGGTGCCGCGCCTCCACGGAGACGCCGCCCGTCCCCTTCTCGCCGAAGAACTCCGCCACCGCGCCGCTGCCGCGCCGGGCCCCGCCCAGAAGCTGCATGAACGCGTCCTCGAAACGGGGCGGCGTCGGCCCGAGCCCGAGTCCGGCCGGGGCCCCGGACGCCGCGACAATCCCGGCCTCGCGGGAGAGGGCGTCCAGGTCCCCCCTCAGCTCCGTGCCGTCGTCGCTCGTCAGGACGCGCACGCTCGACCCCTGGATGACCGCGTCCAGGGTGCTCCTGCGCTCCATCAGGGGGGCTATGAGCTTCCGTCGCCCCCCGCCGGCCCCGCTCAGCAGAAAGACCCGGCCCTCGACGCGCTTCGCCAGGTCCTCCGGCGTCCCGTCGTAGAGCAGTTTGCCATCGTTGAGGAGCAGCACCGTGTCGCAGGCCTCCGCCTCGTCCAGATAGGCGGTGCTCCAGACGACGATCCGGTCCTGGGCCAGAAGCTCCCGCACCATGCGCCACAGCTCGCGCCGCGCCAGGGGGTCCACGCCCACACCCGGCTCGTCCAGCAGCAGGACGGGCGGCCGGGAGAGCAGCGTGCAGGCCAGGCCCAGCTTCTGCTTCATCCCGCCGGAGAGCCGGCCCGCCAGGCGGCCCGTGAAGGGGCCGAGCCCGGTGAAGGCGAGGAGCTCCTCGTATCGGGCGGAACGCTCCTCGCGGGGCACGGAGCGCAGCTCGGCGTACAGGTCCAGGTTCTCCCGGACCGTCAGGTCCTCGTAGAGCCCGAACCGCTGCGGCATGTAGCCGACCCGCTCGTGGATGGCGTCCGTATCCGCCGCCGTGTCGTACCCGCACACCGTGACCCGCCCCCCCGTGGGCGCCAGGAGGCCGCAGAGCAGGCGCAGCAGCGTCGTCTTTCCCGCTCCGTCCGGCCCGACGAGGCCCGTGATCCGCCCCCCCGCGATGCGCGCCGTGATCCCGTCCAGCGCGGCGCGCCGGCCGAAGGTGCGGACCAGCCCCTCGATGACGATCTCGGAGCCCGAGGCGGGCCCTGCAGGCGGACGCTTTTCGGCCGGGCTCATCTCGATGCCGCGGCCTCGGAGGCTTCTTTGGATTCCATCGAGACGGCCTCCATCAGGACGGTGACGGGCATCCCGTTCTTGAGCCGTCCATCCCTGTCGTCCTCCACCAGGATCCGTGCGCGGTAGACCAAGTCGGTGCGCAGGTCCTCGGTCTGCACCTGCTTGGGGGTGAACTCGGCCGTCGGGGAGATGAAGGCGAGCGTACCCTCGATGGGATCGGGGGAGGAGTCCGTGACGATGCGCGCCGGCATCCCCACCCGGACCCGGCCGAGCTGCGGCTCCGGGATGTAGGTACGAACCTGGATGGGGCGCTCGAGCGCCAGGGCGTAGACGACCTGGCCGGCCCCCACGACGGTCCCGGGCTCGGAGACGCGGGTCAGGATGGTCCCCTCCGCCGGGGAGCGGAGCTCCGTGTCCGAGAGGGCGTTTTCGGCCTCCGCGAGCCGGGCATTGGCCGTCTCATAGGCCGCCTCGGCCGCCTCGATGTCCTCCCTGCGGTAGCCCTCGCGCACCAACGCCAGGGCGTTCTCGGCCGCCGCGAGCTCCGCCTTCAGGGCGCTGCGCTGCGACGCCGCCCGGTCCAGATCGCTCTTGGCGACGGCCTTCCGTGCGAACAGGTTGGAGATGCGGCCATAGTCCTTCTCGGCCAGGTTCAGCGAGGCCCGGACCCGGTCGCGCTGCGCCTCCGCCTCCCGGACCTCCTCGGCGCGGAATCCGCGGTGCAGTTTGTCCAGGGCCGCCTTCGCCTGGAGCATGGCCCCCCGGGCCTCCGAACGCTTGATTCGGTAGGGGACGGGGTCCAGAATGCCCAGCAGGTCGCCGGACGCCACCCTCTCGCCCTCCTCGCGGTGAATAGCCTCGATGCGGCCGGGGACGCGGAAGCCCAGGAGCACCTGCCGGATCTCCACGTTGCCGTAGAGCCGGATCCGGTTGGGGTCCTTCTCGCGGAAGCGATCGATCAGCCCCTCGAGCTTCCCGGTCGCGTAAAGCGTGCCGAGGACGGCCGCAAAAATGAAAAGCGCAAGGGCAAACCGTTTTTTCATGGCAAAGACTCCTTTTCTCGACTTCCGGGGCTCCGCCCCGGAACCCCGGCAAGGGCCGCAGGCCCTTGCAACCCGAACGGGAACCGAATAGGAACCAAATGGGAACGAACGGCGCAGCGGCGGTCACTGTATCCTGCGCTTGAAGAACCACCCGGCGGCGCCGAGCGTCGTCGCCGCGATCCCGCAGAGCCAGAGGAGCTGCACGGTGACCTCGCGCAGGGGAATGTCCTTGAGGTAGACGCCGAGGGCGATGACGATGATGTGACGGGCGGGGTTGAGCAGGGTCAGGGTCTGCAGGGCGTGCGGCATGTTCTCGATCGGCGTGGCGAACCCCGAGAGCAGGACGAAGGGCACCATGCAGGTGAACACCCCCAGGAACGCCTGCTGCTGCGTGCTGCAGAGCGAGGAGATGAAGAGCCCCACGCCCGTGCAGGCCAGGATGAAGAGCAGGAAGCTGAAGGCCAGAAGCCCCAGGCTCCCCAGGCAGGGCACGCCGAAGACCGTGCGGGCCAGGACGTGGATGGCGACCCCGATGCCGAGGGCGATCGCGGCGGCCGGCAGCGCCTTGCCGGCCACGATCTCCAGGGGCGAGAGCGGCGAGACCAGCAGCTGCTCGAACGTCCCGAGCTCCCGTTCGCGCGCGACGCTCATGCCCGAGACGAGCAGGGACAGCATCTGGGTCAGCACCACCAGCAGCACCGGCAGGGTGAACCAGAGGTAGTCGTGATTCGGGTTGAAGAGCTGGCGCGGCTCCACGGACAGGAGCGCGTCGGCCCCGGTGAGGGTCTTCCTGAGCCCGCGGGCGAAGCCGTTCGTGATGGATACGGCGTAGCCGTAGGCGATCTGGACCGCGTTGGCCTTCCGCCCGTCCAGGACGACCTGCACGGAGGCCGGCTCGCCGCGCATCAGGGAGGCCGAGAAGCCCTCGGGGATGCGCAGGACCATCAGCGCCCTCTGCTCGGCGATGGCCGGCCCGACCTCCGGGACGCTCGACAGGCTGAAGGCGCGCGTGAAGGCCGGGCTCGCCGTGAAGGCCGCCTCGAGCCTGCGCCCCAGGTCCCCGTTGTCCTGGTTCAGGACCGCCAGGGGCGCGTTGCGCACCTCCATGGTGATGGCGAAGCTGAACAGGAAGAGCATGACGAACGGCCCGACGAACACCTGAAAGCGCGTCTTCGGGTCCAGCAGGACGGCGTAGAGCTCCTTGACGACCAGGGAACGGATGCGTCCGAACATGGTCAGGCCAGCACCTTCTTGGTGTATCGAAGCGTCATGGCCAGGAAGAACAGACCCAGCAGCCCCAGCTTGATCATGTTGGGGATCAGGAGCGGCCAGACGTCGCCGGCCAGGAAGAGGGTCTGGAGGCAGGTCACCAGGTACCGCGCCGGCAGGACGGCGGCGATCGCCCTCTGGACGAACGGCATGGAGTTCAGCTCGAAGATGAAGCCGGACAGGAGCACGACGGGAAGGAAGGCGGAGAGCAGCGCGGCGAAGGAGGCGACGTACTGGTTTTTGGAGAGCGTCGAGATGATCAGGCCCTGCCCGAGCGCCGACATCATGAAGAGCGACGCCACGGCGAAGAGGGCCGGCAGGGAGCCGCGGAACGGGACGCCGAAGAGCCCTACTGCCAGGGCCAGGCTGAAGAACGTGGAAAAGATGGCCAGGAGGTAGTAGGGGATCAGCTTGCCCAGCAGGAGCTCCAGCGCGCTGACGGGCGTGGAGAAGAGCGCCTCCATGGTCCCGCGCTCCCACTCGCGCGCTACGACCAGGGCCGTGAGCATCGTCCCGATCAGGGCCATGATGACGGCCATGATGCCCGGGATAAGCGAGTACCGGCTCTCCAGCCCGTCGTTGTAGCGGAAATGGGGCTCCACGGCGATGGGCAGCGACGTGCGGGACAGCTCCCCTCCCCACTGGAGGATCGCGGCCACCGTGTAGTTCTCCGCCAGGGCTCCGGAGTTGGGGTAGCTCCCGTCCGTCAGCAGCTGAAGGGCGGCCTTCCGGCCCGAATTTTGGCCCGAATAAAGAGCGGCGGAGGTGCCCTGCGGGACGATCAGGACGCTCTTGAGCTCCCCCGTGATCAGCCCGGGCAGAAGCTCCTGGCGCGAGGCGGCGAGGCCGGGCTTGAAATAGGGGTTTTCGGCGAAGTGCCGGGCCAGGTCCCGCGCCGGTTGTCCTCCGTCCTCCAGCGCGATCCCGAGGCGGATATCGCGGGCGTCGAGGGACAGGCCGTAGCCGAAGAGGAAGAGCAGGGTGAGCGGCAATATGAAAGCGATGACGATGCTGCTGGGGTCCCGCACGATCTGAAGCGCCTCTTTTTTCGTCAGGGCCCGGAGTCTTTGGGCGAACATCGATCCCATCTCCTTGCAGACCCGGGAAAACCGACTCGCTCCGGCGGGCTCCCGGCCTTCCCGCAGGAGGGGGACATTCCGTCTCCGTAACCCCACCATCACAGCACTTCGGCGTATCCTATTTAAGGAAGATGAGGTCTGCGTATTTTTCCCCGTTTGATGTTATACTGAAATATACTGTGGGTCGTTTGGCCCATTGGAATTGGGTACTAGGACAGG
>NZ_CALIAA010000285.1 GCF_938040765.1 uncultured Fretibacterium sp. | reverse complement strand
TTTTAATGAAAGTTCCTTAATTCAGCAATAGCAACAATCTATCATGAAATCACGTCTCATCGGTATCAAAACGCATCGACGCATGGAAAAACGGGGCGAATGAAATCGAGGACGGCGGGGAGAATGCCCCTCGATCTGCTATAATGGCGTCAGAGACCGAGAACCCCTGCGGTATTCGTGATCGTGATAATGTCTTGAGCCAACGCTCGATTTCCACGAGGATGCATGTCCTTGTCGGGGATGACGACCGAACGTTGACTGAACTGAGACGAGGTAATCCTCACTTTAATGGGAACGGGTCAAGACTTTCAAGACACGGTATTCGCGGGGACTTCTTTTTCGAAAAAAGGACCGGTGGGGCCTTACACGGCCTGGCCGGTTTTTTGTTTACGGCGTTACGGCAGGGGGGCAGGCATGACGGAGACGAGCGTGAAGGTGCGGGCGACCCGCTGGACGGCCGGCGGCCGCTCGGCCGTCGAAGAATCCGTGCTGGAGGAGACCGTGTTGATGGAGCGGGAGTTCTCCCTGCACATCAACGGATGTGTCGCCTGCCGCCAGGCGTTTCTGCCCGGCGGCGCCCACGAGCTGGCGGTGGGCTGGCTCTGTTCCGAGGGGTATATCGAGCGGGCGGAGGACATCCTGGATATCGAGGCCGACGAGGGGACGGGCAGCGTATCCGTCCGCCTGGCAGGGCCCGTGACGCGGCGGGAGCCGGGGCCGCTGCCGCCCCTGGAGTGGGATCCCGAGACCGTGATGGAGCACTCCCGAGCGTTCCTTGCACGCTCCGAGCTCTTCCGCGAGACGGGCGGCGTCCACTCCGCCCTGATGGCCCGGGGGCCGGAGGCGCTCTGTTTCGCCGAGGACCTGGGGCGCTTCAACGCGCTGGACAAGTGCCTGGGCAGAGCGCTGCTGATGGGGACGGACCCAGGCCGATGCATGCTCTTCACCAGCGGCCGGCTGCCGCTGGGGTTCGTGCTCAAGGTTATCCGCGCGGGCATCCCCATGGTCGTCTCGCGCTCGGCGCCGACCGATGCGGCGCTCGAAGCGGCGTCGCGCTGCCGCCTGCAGGTCGTCGGGTTCGCGCGGGGCGACCGTATGACCCTGTACGGGATGGACTGTTGACAAACAAAAATGCGCGTTATAAACTTATTTCGTCATAAGCAAGCCAAGCTTGTTTTCATAAAGGAGTCCCGGTGCGGTGTCAATCTAATTGTTCACCTGATCCGGGGCTCTTTTTTTGTCCGTATTTCAGGAAGTCGTAGAAGCGGATCAGGCGGCGGATATGACTTTTTGCGCCGCTGTCGATACCGGGATCCGACAGCGGGTCGGAGTATTGGGCATAGAGCTCCACCAACACATCCTTCAAGGCTTCGAGTTCAATTTCATGTTCGTACAAATGAGCGATATGTCGCGTTTTCCTTTCAAGAGTTCCCTCTTGTTTCCATATGGCGCGCACATTTCTGTTGGGAGCTTGAACTATCTTTTCCCTGTCCTTAACAATGCTGTTGGAGACAAGATCGTTAAAATTACGGGGCGCAGCCGCTTCTACATCAGGGAATGCTCTTGTGGCCTGACTTAACAGCTTGTGCAAGGGTAAGGTGTTATTGGCTTTTTGCAAATGCGGAAAAGCCACTTCCAGCAACTCGTCCGGGGGAATGTGGGACAAATCGTCCAAGACGATATGCCGGTACCATTCCGCGCTCGTGATTCCCGTCAACCCCTTACGGGCAAACGCAGAAAGGGTTCCCACCGCGATTGCCAGGCTTTCTTCGTCAACCCGCTCGTCATCGATGGGCGCGACCTGAAAATGCGTCGTTGGTTTGTTCGTCAGAACATAGTTGTAGCATTCTTTTTTCAAAAACCGCAAAACCTTGACGGGAAGGGTCGAACGTTTTTGAGCCAACGCCTCATACAGCTCGGCATAATTACTCAGCTTGATTTTCGTCATGGTTAAGTGCTTGTCGTCGATAATCATCGAATGGGGACCGATCTCAGGAATGGCGTTCTTCCCATGTTCGACAAAAACAAAACGATTTCTCAACTTATCGATGTTGGCACTTGAAAGACATCCGACAACGGATCGCAGGATCGATTTGATATTGGGGTCATTGATGGAATACCCGATAAATATAA
>NZ_CALIAA010000284.1 GCF_938040765.1 uncultured Fretibacterium sp. | reverse complement strand
CGTCTCGGGAGCGGGCACGCCCATGAAGTGATTCAGGCCCCAGGCGATCCCGAAGATCATCAGGCTGATGGTCAGAAAGGCACGCAGCGCGGGATGCATGCGGCGGGACAGCACCCAGCGTCCATGCCCCCTCTCCACCCACACCGGGGTCAGGGTAAACAATTCCACCAAAAAGTTCAGGAACACCTTCATCGCCGTCGTCTCGCCGCCCCCTCGCTCCTGAGGTCTCGTTTCAGGATACTCCATTTTACTACAGCTTGTTCCCCTTCACACCATCCGCCGTTCGTCATCCCCCGTCATCATCCTTCATCTTCGGCGTCCTCGGCGTCCCGTCGGCGCGCCAGCAGCCTCTCGACATCCGACAGGGCGGAGCGCTCCCCGAAGATCAGCAAGGCGTCCTCGGCCTCCAGACGAGTCCCCCCCTTGGGGATGAGAAAACGGGTTCCGCGATGAACCAGCAGGATGGTCACCCCATCGGGGAAATTCAGCTCGCTCACGGTGCGCCCGACCACGCGGGAGTCGGGAAGAAGGTTGACCTCCCGGGTTTCCTCGCCCCCGCTTCCGGGCGTCCGGTCGAAGGAGAGGGGGTAGGCGGGGGAGATCCGTATCCAGGTGTCCAGCTTCAGGAGCCGGGCTGCGGCCGCCAGCGTCTTTCCCTGGAGGAGGACGGACGTCAGGACGACGAAGAAGATCAGGTTGAAGAAGTAGCGGGCGTGGGGGTGCCCCTCCGTCAGCGGATAGGTCGCCAGGATGATGGGGACCGCGCCGCGCAGGCCCGTCCAGCTGATGAACAGGCGCTCGCGCAGGGAGAAGTCGCTTCGTATCGAGCAGATAAAAACGGAGAGCGGACGCGCCACGAACATCAGAAGCGCGGAGACCAGGAGCCCGATCCCCACGACGGAGCCGTTGATCAGCTCTCCGGAGTTCACCAGCAGCCCCAGGACGAGGAACATCGCGATCTGCATCAGCCACGCCAGGGCGTCGTGAAAGCGCTCCAGGCTGTACTTGTAGAGGAAGTCCCCGTTGCTCATGACGATGCCGCAGATGTACACGGCCAGATAGCCGTTGCCCCGGATGTTCTGCGCCAGGCCGAAGGTGGCGAGCACGATGCTGATGCCCCAGACGGGGTAGAGCGCCTCGTTCGACACCCGCAGACGCTGAATCAGGAAACAGGCCAGGCGCCCCATCAGGACCCCTATGACGCCTCCGACGACCATCTGCACCAGGAAGAGGAGCAGCATGTCGCCGAAGGGGGCGCCGGGAGCGTCGATCCATCGCAGCGCGGCGAGCGTCAGAAACACGGCCATGGGGTCGTTGCTTCCGGACTCGAACTCCAGCAGCGGCTTCAGCGACCCCTTGAGCCCCAGCCTCTGCGTCCTCAGAATCGAGAAGACGGCGGCGGCGTCCGTGGAGGAGACGATGGCCCCCAGCAGGAAGCCGTCCGCGAAGGAGAACCCGGGGATCATCGAGATCAGGACCGCCATGGCGGCGGCCGTGATCATGACCCCTGCGGTGGAGAACAGCACGCCCCTCGCGACGATGGGTCGGATGTCCTGCCAGCGGGTCGCGAAGCCGCCCGAGAAGAGGATGAAGGCCAGCGCCACGGTTCCGATCAGGTTCGTGAGCGAGGCGTCGTCGAACGGAAGCCCGCCGGGCCCGTCCACCCCCGCGAGCATCCCGATCCCCAGAAAGAGGATGAGCGCAGGAATCCGGGTCCGCTCCGAGACCGTTCCGGCGATGAGGCTGAGGAAAAACAGCAGTCCCGCAACCAGAAAGGGGTCCAGATGCTGCAGCATGGCGTTACATTCCTTTCAACAGTTAATGGCGATGAACAGACAATAGCGATGCACACGACTTTCCCGGCAATACCCCAGGGCTTCGCCCTGAACCCACCAAAGGGACCAGTCCCTTTGGAATCCCAAAATGTCTAAGGCTTCAAGGGAGAGGAAGCCCCGTCGAGGCTGCCTGGCAAAGCCTCGTTGAGGCCGACAGGCAAAGCCTCGTTGAGGCCGACAGACAAAGCCTCGTTGAGGCCGACGGACAGAGCCTCGTTGAGGCTGCCCATGCGGTATCCCTTGAGGTCCAGCGTCACGTAGCGGAATCCCGCGCCCTGAAGGGCGTCGTGAATCGAATCGGCGGCCTCCAGAAGAAGGGGAAGCTCCTCCCGCCCCGCCTCGATGCGTGCCAGGTCCCCATGGGATCGGACCCGAAACTGCGCATTCGGAGGCAGGATCCCGGCCAGGAAGCGTTCCGCGGCCTCGACCCGCGCAAGCCCCTCCCGCGTCACGGGCTCCCCGTAGGGGATGCGGGAGGCCAGGCAGGCCTTGGCCGGCTTGTTCCACGTGAAGAGCCCCCGTTCCCGGGAGAGGGTGCGGATCTCGGCCTTGGTCAGCCCCGCCTCCAGCAGGGGACTGCGGACGCCGTCCAGCTCGGCAAGCGCCCTCATCCCGGGACGGTAGTCGCGGCTGTCGTCCGCGTTCGATCCGTCCAGAAGCCACGGGAAGCCGCGCTCCCGCGCCCATTCGGCCATACGGAGGAACCGCATCCGTTTGCAGATGTAGCAGCGGTCCGACGGATTGACGGCGAAAGCGGGGTCCGAGAGCTCGTCCATCTCGACCACAAAGTGATTCAGCTTCAGTCCGCGGGCGAGCCGAAGGGCGTCCTCCCGCTCGTCCGCGGGCAGCAGAGGGGAGATGATGGTGACGGCCGCACTCTCCCCGCCGAGCACGTCATGGGCCTCGGCGGCCAGCAGGGCGCTGTCGACGCCGCCCGAGAAGGCGACGGCCGCGCGGCCGATCCCCCTCAGCAGCTCATGGAGCCTCTCCAGCTTTTTTCCCGCCCCTTCTCCGTCTGCAGCCCCGATCATGGCAATGTCCTCCAGGCCCTCCGCCTCGAAATCATCTTGTGGGGCATTATATCGCTTGCGGCATCCGAGCGGAAGAGCGGCCCGGGAAGGCGTGCCGTTTCTCCGGGACCTCCGGGACGAGGAGGGCCGGAAGGGTGGAGAGCGACATTCCGGACAAGACGCCGACGGACGGAAAAAGCGGCCCGTGAAAACTCACAGGCCCGTCCCAGAACACCCCGCGCTCCGGGTTGGAGCGGTTATCGACCATGTCGGTCGAAAGCTGCTCTTGCTGTGCCTTCACCGATCAAATCCTGTTTTTATCCCCCCACTCGCACATCCCGTCCAGAATGGGAATGAGCGACTTTCCCCTTTCCGTCAAGCTGTACTCGACCTTCGGCGGTATCTGCGGATATTCTTTTCTATGCAC
>NZ_CALIAA010000283.1 GCF_938040765.1 uncultured Fretibacterium sp. | reverse complement strand
GTTTTTCAAAACCCCTAAAAAAACAAAAAAGCAAGAGAAAAAGCCTCTCGCCAGCTCTCTGAAACCCATCACGCTGCATATTCGGCACGGAACGACGCCCCCCCAAGAGCGGCGTTAGTATAACATGACGGGACCCCGGGATAAATCGGAAAGGCAAGGGGGAGAGAAAACCTCTCTCCTCCCCTTGCAAAAAACTACTTTTTATTCATTTTTTCTTCTTTGATTTTTTCTTCGGCGCGTCCGAGTGCTTCTTCTCCAAGGCGCTGTCGGTCGCCTTGGCCCCTTTGTTCCGCTGATCCCGCAGCGTCTTCCGGGCAACCTCCCCGCTGACGGGGCGCCCCTTGCCGTAGCGGACCACGGCCTCACGCCAATCGCCGCTCTCGTCGGGGGAATAGTCGCCGATCGCGCGGCGCAGCTGCACCAGGGCGACATACATCTCCTTGACGGAATTGAGGTACTGGGTGCGCACCCCCTGATACGCCGTCTGGGCGTTGATGAGGTCGATCTGCGCCCCCATGCCCTCCGAGTACATCAGCTCCGTGATGCGGAGCTCCTCCTCCGCGCGCTCCACCTGGCGTTTTTTATCCATCTCCGCAACGGAGGCGTTCTTCCAGGCGTTCATCGCCACGGCCAAGTCACGGCGCGTCTGCTCCTCGAGGGACGCCAGGCTGTGCTCCGCCGCCTCGACCGTCCTGTTCGCGTTCAGCACGTCATATTTTGTCCGATTCCCATCGACGATAGGAATGTTCAGCCTCAGGGACGCCATCGCCTCCCCGTCCTGCGGGGTTGCCGAGAGCTTCGGATCCGCCCAGGCCGTCCACTGCGCTCCGAAGTCGAGGGTAGGAGCCATTCCCTTTCCCTTCAGCTTCTCGACGACGCGGGCCCTCTCCACCGCCAGACGGGCCGCCCGAACGTCCGGTCGGGCCTCCAGAGCCTTCTGAATGCCGGGAGTCACGTCAAAGACGGGGACGTGGAGCGTCTCCTCCATCGGGACGACCTCCATCCCCCCCGCGATATAGGAGAGATTGGCCAGCAGGTTGAGGTAGGCCGTCTCGGACTCCTTGACCAGGCTTTCCGCCTCGACCACCTGGGCCTCGGCGCGAACGACATCCAGCTTGGGGACCAGCTGCTGGCGGAATTTTTCCGTCGTCACCCTCAGGTTCTCCGAGCGCTGACGCAGGATGTCCTTCTGCAGCGCAACGTTCTCCCGCGCGAGGACGGCCGACCACCAGGTCTCCTCCGCCGTGGCGATCAGCGTATTGAGGTTCGCGTCGAACTGAGCGCGCTGCTCCTCATAGCCCAGGATGCGCTGACGTTCGTCCAGGGAATAGCTCCCCGAAATATCGATGCGTTGGGTCAGTCCCAGAGTCAGGCTGCCGGCGGTGACGTTGGACTCCTTCCCCCCCATCGAGCTCTGCCCCGAGAGCCAGGACCCCGATGCCGAGACGGCGGCCTGAGGACGCTGCCCCGCCACGCCGCTCAGCACGGCGTAGTACGCCGCCTCGACGGACTTTATGCCCGCCTGCAGGGAGTGATTCGCCTGAAGGACCTGTCGCAGATATTCATCGAGCCTCAGCGCACCGGAAGCCTCCGCCGACCCCGTCCAGCCCCCCACCGCCAACGACAGCGACAAAACGAACCCACACAAACGTCTCAAATCGGCCACCTCGACAATCGAAAAATCAATACGGACCCGATCCCCTCAGCCCCGGAAGGCCGCCGAAACGCGCCATTCGAAGCCACATCCCCTCCGAACGGTATTTTACGATTATACTACAAGCAACAGGCCGGGAATCGTGGCGGTATGAGCAGGCCTGCAGCCCTTATGAAAAACAGGGATAACGGGGAGGAGTATCACGGGTTCTTAAAGAATTTGGAAGGAGGGGATCCCATGTCCCGGCACGAAAGTTGCTCCGGATGAGGCTGGAGGTCCGGAATATCGGCATCGCCACGGGCCTTTCCGTCGCCGGGATCGAGAGCATGAAGCAAGAGGAGCGGCCCCGGGAACAGGGGCCGCTCCTTCGCATGGGAGGGATCAGGTTTTCAGGGGGCTATCTGCGCCGCAGGAGGAGCGAAGCCGTCAGCAAAAGGGCCAGCCCGGGCGTTTCCCAAAAGGCCCGCATCGCATCCGCGCCGCTTTTGTCCTTACTCGTCCGGGGATTGGGTTTCGGAGTCGGTTGGGGGTCAGGGGACGGCTGAAGAGTTCATGCCCCTTCCTCGCTCTCAGCGCATGCCCATGCGAATCCCCATTCCAAGAAGAAGCAGCTGGAACGATGGGGACATCAACAGGGATACAACGGCAATAATGATGCTGATGACACCCAGAGCCGTCTGCTTCTTGGCGACTGCGATGATCCCCAGCAGGATCCCCAGGGGAGCGAAAAGGAGCGCAATAAAAAAGATGCTGATGACGCTGCAAATGATGCTGCATATTCCAAGAGCGCTGCTCTGCCCCTGCACCACGATCACGGTCTGCCCCTTCTCCGTTCCCCCCGCCTGACTCGCTCCATTCTCCGACATACGAATCTCTCCTTTCCGAATTCGTGGGATCAAATGCTTCCTCCCATTTTATATTG
>NZ_CALIAA010000282.1 GCF_938040765.1 uncultured Fretibacterium sp. | reverse complement strand
GGAGCTGCGGCGCCCGCCGAAGCAACTCGTCCGTGGAGAGGTCGGGGGGGACGGGAGAGAGATTGAGGTCTACGTCGGGGGAGAGGCCTCCTGCAAGAACATCGGGATCGCCGGAGATCAGGATATTCACCGAGACCGTCACCGCGACGGGCCAGACGTTGAAATCGCGAATGTCGATAACGCCGTTTCGGTTGAAGTCCACGGCATCGACGGCGAACTCCCGGGACCGCCCCCCATACATGACCATGTTGGACGAGTTGCCGATGGGGTTTCCCGTGTCCCTGTCGGCAAACTGCATTTGTATCGGCAGAAAGAAATAATGCAGCCGCGCGTAATTGAAAACTCTCGCCCATCCCGCTGCAGGCGCCATCAAAAGCGCCGCCAGCACAAACACCATACCCAATCTTACCCTGTCAATCCTTCTCACTTCTTCTACCTCCTTGAATGGACTGCTGAACGAACCCCTTGGAATCAGTCTCCCCTGCGGGCCAGCCGCCGGGGAATACGGTCGCCCCGAAGCAGGTCGTCGGGCGTCTGGCGCTCCACAATAACCTCCGCCTGTCCCCCCTTCACCAGCACGACGGCGGGACGACAAAGCCGATTGTAGTTCCCCGCCATCGAGAAAGTATACGCCCCCGTGTTGAACAACGCCAGTACCTCCCCCCGCCTTACGGAGGGAATAACGGCGTTTTCGACCAGAATATCCCCCGTCTCGCAGCATTTCCCCACAACGGAGACCTTTACATCCTCCCAGCCGGGAGGCGCACCCGGCCGATCGGCCACGGCCGCCCGATAGACCGCCTGGTAGAGGGCGGGACGCGGGTTGTCCGCCATCCCCCCGTCCACCCCAACATAGGTTACGCCCGGCAATTCCTTGACCGTCTCGACCCGGTAAAGAGTGATCCCCGCCTCCGAGACGATCCAGCGTCCCGGCTCTATGGAGACGTCCGGGACCTCCAGTCCTCCGGCCTCGCAAGCACGCTGCAATGCCTCCATCATGGCGTCGGTAAACAGCTTCAGGGGCACAGGCGGCTCGGAGGGATGGGAGCGGGCCCCGAACCCGCCGCCCATGTTCAGCTCCCAAACCCTGAAGCCCAGTTCCTCACGCAGGCACTTCATGGCCTCGACGACCCGCGTGACGGACCGGACGTGCGCCGTCGGGTCGAAGATCTGGGACCCGACGTGGAAGTGCAGGCCGCGCAGCGAGATAGAATCACGCTCCAACGCAAGACGCACGGCCCGCGGCAGGAGGTCTCCATCCAGGGGCAGGCCGAACTTGCTGCCCTCGTGCCCCGTCGCGATGTAGGCGTGCGTATGGGGAGCGACTCCCGGGGTGACGCGGAGCAGGATCTCCGCCCTCCGCCCCTTGCGGGCCGCGAGGTCCGCAAGCACCTCGAGCTCCATGAGACCGTCGACGACAATGCGCCCAATCCCCGCATCAAGGGCGGCATTCAGCTCGGCCTCGCTCTTCGCACTGCCGTGCATCTCGATGCGGAGGGCCGGGAACCCCGCCGAGAGCGCCGTATGGAGCTCCCCCAGGGAGACGACGTCCAGCCCCAGCCCCTCATCCTCCACGATTCGGGCCATCGTCCGGGTCAGAAACGCCTTGCCGGCGTAGCTGGCCGAGGCGTTCGGCCAGCGGTCCAGAAAATCCCTCCTCACCTCCGCGCAGCGGGCACGGATCACGGACTCGTCCAGAACATAAAGAGGCGTCCCAAACCGCGCGGCCAACTCCACGCAGTCCGCCCCTCCCCAGAAAAGATGCGGCACGGCAGCCCTTCCTCCTTCAAAAAACCGGGTATCGGCCTCGCGATTCAGCTCGTCAGGCCATCCAGAGGCATCTCGGTGAGGACCGGGGCCCGAAGCTCCTCCGGGATTTGGAACTCGCCGAAGCTGTCCGTGACGTTGACACGCATGGAGAGGAGCGACTGTATCAAGCTCAACTCCTGCAGAACATGGCTGCTCTTCCGGGCCGCGGGGAATGCGGCGTTGACGACCTGAAAGGCCTCCTCCCCCAGAATGTCCATCCACAGAGCGACACGGCGGACGGCCCGGCCCAGCAACAGAAGCCACCGAAGCAGTCGGGGCGGAGGAAGGCTCGCCAGCGAAAAGAGCATGTGGACGAACACGGACTTCGAGATATTCCCTCGAGGCAG
Source organism: uncultured Fretibacterium sp. (assembly GCF_938040765.1). Lineage (GTDB taxonomy): Bacteria > Synergistota > Synergistia > Synergistales > Aminobacteriaceae > CAJPSE01. The sequence continues at coordinate 5,724 of NZ_CALIAA010000282.1, read as the reverse complement.
AACCTCGCGGGGCAGCGGCTTTTCGAGATACGACTCGATGCACGAGAAGTCCGCCGGAGCGGAAAACGCCTCTCCCCTGACCATGCAGGCCAGATAAGCCACAAAATGGGCCGGCGAGACGCTCAGGGCGTCGCCCATGCGAAAACGCAGATAGCTCCAGACCGATATCCCATCCTCCAGCCGAAACGAGAGCGCCTCGGACGAGCTCGGGAAAAACTGCCCGTCGAACATGGCGTCGACGAGCTTCTTGTCGATGATGTTGCAATAGGGAACCCCGGAGGGCACCACGGGAAGGAGGCACAGGGGATACATCGAATCGTACGGCACGCTCTCGCGGCTCAACAGGCATTCCCTGAGGTTGTTCAGCAAGGGCTGAAGCGGGATCTTTCCCGTGTTGTAAAGGTAGAAACGGGCTCCCGAGACGAACCCCCTGAGCAGTTTGTAGGTGAAGTCCGTCTGTCTGCTGGCGTTCTGCCCCATGGGGTTGGCGCCGTACCGGATGAGCTTCTTCATGATCTCGGGGTCCCGCGCGGCCATGAGCGCGGTGGAGTCCCCATAGCCCCGGGTGTTGTAGTCCGCGTTCGCCCCCATCTCCAGAAGACGGGTCACCGTCAGCGGCAGGCCGCGGCGCGCCATCTCCATCAGCAGGGTATCCCGACGCCCCGCTCCGAACGAGGCGGAGTCGCAGTTCCAGCCATTCCGCGCCAGATCCACGACGAGCCGGGAAAAAATCTGATCCCTCAGGTTATGGACGTCCTGAGGGGCGTATCGGGTGACGCCGCACAGGGAGAAGAGCCGAAAATCGGACATGGCGAGGAGCTCCGCCAGGAGGTCCCGGGTCTCGGACAGCTCCCTGGCCCGCGCAATGCGCCCCTGGATGTTCTCGAAATGAAGCGTCACCGCAGACACGATAAGACCTCCTCAGAGACAACGCTGCCCCGCCGCCATCCGGCCGTGAGGGATGAAGCAGATACCCAAACTTATTATATCCTACTCCCTCGAGAGAGGCTCAATGCCACGAAGGACAAATGCTATACTCATGACGTCAATGATAGCATATCCCGGCAGACGAAAAATCCGGCGGTCAAAGTTATGCGTCTTTCAAGCGCTCTGTTCGGGCTCTATTCAGGAAGAGGAAGGCTCCATGTCCGATCGAAAAACTGCGGTCCGCGGAACGAACGTCTCAGCTCTTTTTTGGGGGGCGCCTGAAGGATGGGAGTCCGCGGCGCCGCATTTGCCCATTCCGGAGCGCGGCCCCCGGCGATGACCGCACACACGCCCCCCCTCTGGGAGGACTTCATGCGCCTCTCGGACCAAGCGGCCCTCGAGGTCCGCTTCCCGTCGGGGGAGATTGCCCTCTCGGGTCGTCTCCTGTCGCTCCTGCGACTTTCCCCCGACTCCCGGCCGGAGAACTTCGGCCAGTGGCACGAGCTGTCGCACCCCGAGGACCACGCGGAGACGCAGCACATGCTGCGGACGCTCTACGAGCCGGACCGGACGGCGCTGTCCTTCACACGACGCTTTTATTGCGGCGATGGAATCTACCGACCCCTCAGGCTCGACGCCTGCATCCTTCGCGCGGACGATGGGGCCCCGCTCCGGCTGCTGGGTACCGAGACGGACCTGACCCCCCAAAGGCTCTCGGACCGCCGGGCCGCGGCATGGCGGTCCCTCAGCCAGGAACTGCAGCGGCAGCTCGAGGAACGGAGGGCCGAGAGCGCACGAACGGCCGGCCTTCTCGCGGCGGCGGAGTCCGAGTTGACGAACGCCTGCTCCCGCCTCGCGTCCCTCCGCTCCCTGCTCGCTGCGCTTCCGGTTCCGTTCTGCACGCGCGCACAGGGGACCGTCGCCCCGCTCGGCGGCGTCATGGAGACCCTCTGCTCCCGGGATCCCTCTCTTGCCGATCGGGTCGGGGCGGCGAGGGAAGGGGATCTGCTCTGTATTCAGGACATCTGGGGCCGCACAAGGACGTTTCGGGCCTCCCTGTCCCCCCTGCCCGGCTCGGAGGGAGAACTGGCCGTCCTGCTCGACGTCTCGGACCAGGCCGAGGCGGAGCAGGAGAACCTGAGACTGCGCCGATGCCTCCAGCGCGGCGCCTTCCGCCCCTCCTTCGAAGAGGCCCCCCCGGTGTCCGAACCGCTCCGCGGGACCGAGGAAGCCCCGGCAGAGGCCATACCGGCGGCGGAGTCCGTACAGGCGGAGCTGACGGCACTCCTGCAGTCGGCCCTCGCCGTCCTGACCTCGCGCTCCGTCTCCCCCGAGCTCTCGTCCCGCACGGCGCAGTTCGAGACCCTTCTGGGGGCGGCCGGCCGCACCGAGCTGACCGTCGGCGTCGTCGGGATCACGAGCAGCGGCAAATCCACCCTGATCAACGCGATGATGGGCGAGCGCCTCCTCCCCGAGGAGACCCGGGCCACGACCAACGTAACGGTCCTCTGCCGCAAGGGCGGCCTCAGGGCCGTCGACGTCGGCTACGAGGATGGCAGGAGCGAACGGCTCTCAGGGGACGTCCTGACCCCCCGGAGGCTCGAGGAGCTCACGACGGAGCGAATGAACCCCGGCAACGAGCGCGGGGTCGCCCGCATCGAATGGAGCGGCCCGGGCGCCGCCCTTCCCCAGGGGCTGGTCCTCGTCGATACGCCCGGCCTCGACGCCTGCGAATTGCCCCGGCACTCCGAGCTCGTGCTGCGCCGCATCCTCCCGACCCTGGACATCGTCCTGTACGTCTCCTCCATACGCAGCCCCTTCAAGGCCGCGGACATCGAGCTGGTGAGGACGGTCCTGGAGGCGCGCCAGAGGATGATCCTTCTGCTCACCCAGATCGACCTCGAACGCGACGACCTCGAGGGGGGGCGGATCGTCCTCTCGCGCGCTCAGAAGCTGGCCGCCTACCTGCAGGAGCTGCGCAGGGACGCCGCCCGTCCCGACCGGCTGGAGTACCCCGTCATCCCCATCTCCGCCAAGCTGGCCCTGCGGCACTTTTACGACCGTGATTCCGCCGAATGGCGGGCCTCGAACTTCGAACCACTGCTCCGCCGGATGACGTCCTTCCGGGAGCGCCTGCTCCACAACGGCATCGCGCTTCGGGCGCGAAGGGCCGCGGCCCTGCTGCGGCGCACCCTCGAGGATCTGGACTCCGCCCTCAGGGATACGGACGGCGGTGAGCCCCTCTCGACGGTCCTCCGTCAATCCGCCCGGATCCGGGAGCTTCGGGACGCCCAGCGCTGGGTCAGCGCCGAGATATCCTCGGTCCGCAACGAGTGGAAGCGTGAGCTCGCCCCCGAACCGATCATCGGCCGTTTTCTGCGCGAGGCGGAGACGATTCGGACCCCGGAGGCCCTCCGCGAACGCTGCCTGCGCTGGGATGGAGAATGGGCGGAGCTCCTGAGGCGGATGACGGAACGCATGGACCGCGCCGGAGCTTTCTGCGACGAGATGCTCGTCCGCCACGAGCTGTCCCCCGTCAGCCGGCCGGACCCCCTTCCCGGATTCTGCACGGAGCTGCCCGACCTGGACCGGTACATCCGCCACCAGGCCAGCGAGGTACGGACCCGCGGATGGTTCCGGGGACTCTCCTTCCGGCCCGGGAGAAGGGTCGTCCTCCAGACCGTCGATCGGGATCTGTTGACACGGGAATGGAGGCAGCTCCTGACGGAGCGCCTCGAGGTCCTGGACGCCCATCTGAACTGGTGGGAGAACCGGATGAGGGAGATCGTCTGCGATCCCCTCTACGAGGAGCTTGCCCGGGAGGAGGCGGCCCTCGAGGACACGAAACGCTCCAGGGCGGAACGCGAGCTCTCGAGGTCCGCGTTTCGGGAGACGGCGGCATCCCTGCGGGCGATCGAACGGAAGCTCCTGCGCCTCATCGACGAGCTGAGACTGGAGGGCTCGATGCCGGCGGAGGACGAGGGGCCGCACGACCTTCCTCCGGAGCCCCCGTCGGACCCGGAGAGCATTCCGGGAGACGGAAGCGGGGAAAATTTCTTCTCCCCCTTTTTTCGGGCCTTCACGGAACAGGCCATCCAGACCCGTTTTCTGGCCCTCCCCGCGCTGCGCTCACGCCGCCGCATCGTCCTTCTGGGGCTCAGGCGTCACGATTCGCTGCGGCTGCTCTCGCGTCTCGCCCACGACGCCTCGCTGACCGACGTCCCCAGGACGCCGGAGGGCCGGGAGATCGGGGAGGGCGAATGGATCTTCTGCGGCCGCATCCCCCCGGCGATGCCCCACGCACTCCTGCGCACCCCCTCCTCCTCGTTGGACGACCTGGAGGTGCTCGTCGCGCCCTCCGACGCCTTCAGGGGAGAGGCCATGCTGGGCGCGGACTGGGACGACCTCTTCGGGGAGTGGCTGCCCATCGTGCATCTGGACATCGCCCGGGTGGACTCCGGGCTCTCGGACCTCGCCCGTTCCCCCTACGCTCCGGCCCTCGCGAGCGTCCCGGACTGGATCGCCGCGTCGGCCCACGGTGCGCTCTTCGCGACCCGGCTGCCCGACCTCGTCCTGGACGTCCCCGACCGCATGGCCGCATTCACCCGTCTGCGTGGCTTCCGCGGCCGAATGGACTGGTTCGTCCACGAGAACTACGATCCCCGCTACACGGACTTCATCGCCCTGGGCCGCCAGATCGGCGCGGACTCCTCCGACGGGGACCTGGAGACGCTGCTCGACCTGTGGCGCGAGAGCAGCCTGGACTTCGCCCCTCCCCTGACGGAGCACCGGCTGCGCATGGCGCTCCGGGAGATTCGGGAGAGGATGAGGGCCGATGCCCTGCGTCTCCTCAAGCCGGAACCTCAAAGGTCGGATGACGACGAGGCACCCGCCTCCTCCGGCGGAAGCGGGGAATGGGGAAGAAACGCGACGGAGCAAAGCCGTTAAGATTAGAACGGTAAGAACGGAGGGATTTTCACTTCATGAAGACGGAGCCGGAGAAATCCGCGGAGACTGGGAGGCTGGAGGCTGGACTCGGGAGAAATCCTCCCCTCGATCACGCCAGCGCCCGCATCGTATCGGAGCTCGCCGCCAGGCTGCTGCCGCCGCTCAAGGAGGAGCTTTCCGCCCTCCGCACACTGGAGGACGAGGAGAAGGACGCGGCATGGCGGAGGATACGGGAGGCGGTATCCGAGCTCGCGGCGAGGCCGCGCGTCGAGCCGGAGGGGAACCCCGCGCACCGGGAGGCGCTTGCCCGTTCCCTGGAGGACACGAACCGCAGGATCGCCCTGCTGGAGGGGGCGATATCGCAGCTGAAGGCAGCGGTCGAGAACATCGCGGAGCTCCAGAGGGCCCCGGCGTCGTCCCACCCCGACTCATCGCCCTCCGACGAGGAGGGCGCAGCGTTTCCTCCGGAACGGGAGGCTCCTCTTTCGGACCTCATGGAAAACCGGATCCCAATCTGGGAGGGGCTGCTGCGGGCCCACAACCAGGCGCAGAGCCGGGAGCTGAACGCGCTCTCGGTGGAGCTGGCCGAACTTCAGAACGAGACCCGGGAGGCCATGGCCCGGACGCTCCGCGAGGCTCTGGAACAAGAGCTGGCCGACTGCAGCGCACAATGGAGCCGCCGACTGGAGGTGCTGCGGAACGATATGCGCGCGATGCAGAAACGGCTCTGGTGCGCGCTCGGGCTGGTGATGCCCGTGCTGATCTCCCTGTCGCTGCTGTTGGCGCGGATCTTAGGGAAGCGCTGATTAAAACAAGAACGCACATTTTGCCAAAGGAAAATATGTAAAA
>NZ_CALIAA010000281.1 GCF_938040765.1 uncultured Fretibacterium sp. | reverse complement strand
TGTTCTCCCCGCCGCCGCCGCATCCGCCCAGAGCCAGCAGAGCGAAAAGGAACGCGGCCAGAAGAGCGCCGACACCAAACTTCCTGCCTTTCATGAGAACCACTCCTTACTGTTTGTAATGAGAAACTTGCACAAATATAATCCATTGCAGTACGTGTGTCAATAAAATGCACCAGACGTGTCGTTATTCGGATGTGTCGTTGTTCGTCGATTGCGTCATTACAAACAAATAGGGGGGCGATACCCAGGGACGGGAAAAACGTTCGGCGTCGAGCCGTCCGCAAAACGAAAGCCTCCGGGCGATTTGCGCGCCCAGAGGCTTCGAGACGACGACAAGCGATTTTCGGGGATTTCCCGCGCCGTTCAGCGGTCGGAGGCTTTTCCCGTCGTCTGGATGAAGAACGAGAGGACCATTCCCACCGTCCCGAGGCCGGACGCCAGGACGACTCCAAAGGAACCGACGGCGCCGCCCGCATTGAATCCGCCGTACAGCAGGGCCTGTCCGGCCCCCAGCGCCAGGAGCAGGGCTCCGGCCCAGCCGCAGAGGATGCTGACGATCATGAAGAAGGCGCCGATCTTCGACATGGCGCCCGGTACGGGCTGGTCCGCCTCGTCCACGATATCCGTCCAGAGGAGGTCCCATTTCTTGACGCGCGGGTAGAGCACCATCAGGATGGGAAGCCCCAGCACGATGGACGGGATGGAGTTGTTCAGCATGATGATGGTGCCCAGGGCCGCGTAGGGCACCATGCCCAGCAGCTCGAGTCCCCAGGCGATGGTGAGCGCACAGCCCATGGAGCCCAGAAGGGCTGCGACGACGTAGGCCGCGGCCTTCCTGGGGGTGGTCACACAGGGCTCGAGATCGCCCTTCGGGACGAGGCCGAGGTTGGTCCAGATCTTGTAGGGGACGTAGGCGAAGATGAAGTTCCCGAAAAAGCCGAAGAGGCTTCCGACTCCGAGCGACCCGAAAAAGTCCCCGATCAGGTTGCCGATGGCCGAGCCCCAGGCCCCGGCGGGCCCGAACAGGAGCCCCATGACGACCGGCAGCGCGCTTGCGGGACGGAATTCGGTCACGCCGGGTATCAGAACGAAGCCCTTGAACGGGATCAGCAGGGCCGCGTACAGGCCGGCGCACAGCGCTACGAGGACGACCATCTTGGTCTTTCCCCACATGGAGAATACCTCTTTCATCAATCATCCGCTCCTTTTCATTTCGTTTCTTTTTATTTCAATGGGTTCGGGGGGGCCGAGCCTCCCGGATGGAGTTCGGGGCAAAGCCCCGAGGATTCCGTCAGAAACTCCCCCACGGGAAGAACGCGGCCCACGCGGCATACGCTCCGGGGGCCAGCTTCAGGACCAGCAGGGCCGCGAAGGCGCCAAGCCCCAGGGCCATTGCGGCCCAGTCGCCCCTCCCGAGCCTCAGGTCCAGCAGCGTCGTGCGTTTGGAGCTGTAGCCGAACCCCTTGGACTCGAGCGCCATGGAGAAGACGTTGGTGCTCCGGATCAGGGACACGAGCGTGGGGATCACCAGCGGGACGTGCCTGCGTATTCGTTCCAGGAAGTTCCCCGAGTCCAGGTCCAGCCCCCGGGATTTCTGCGCCTGGATGATCGTGTGGCTCGTCTCCACGATCATGGGCACCAGACGGATGGCCGTCGCGAAGGCAAAGGCTCCTCTGTAGGGAAGGTGCAGCCTGACCAGCCCCTCGGCAATCTCCTCGATCTTGGTGGTGCTCAGGAAGACCATGCCCGCCACGATCATGAGGTCCGTCTTGAGGGCAATCATCGCGCCGTAGAGCACCCCGGAGAGCGAGAACTCGCCGCGCGCCAGGGGCCAGATCGTCAGGCAGAACAGGGCGATCATGATCAGCACGCCGCGGATGCGCCCAAGGTTCGGAAGCGCGCGCCCCAGGGCTCCGACGAACAGCACCAGGGCCGTCACCATGAGCAGGACCGGGATGTCCCGGAACATCAAGGCCATGGCGAAGCTCAGCAGCGTCAACAGGATCTTGGTGCGGGGATCGAGCCGATGAATCGGGGTGTCCCTGTCGAGGTAGAGGAACAGGTCCATCAGGCGTCCCCCCTCTCGGCGGCGCCCTCGGCATTTTGGGGAGAGCGGCCGTTTTCAGGCATGCGGGTGCAGCGCACCAGCTCCTCCACGGAGAGGACCGTCCGCCCCAGACGGTTGCCCAGGCTGACGATGTGGGGCGGCCTCAGGTGCGAGGCGGCCAGCTCCTCCTCGCGAGCCAGGACCTGCCGCGTGGGACCGTCCATCACCACCCGGCCGTCCCTCATCGCCACGATGCGGTGGGCGTACTCCGCCACCACCCACAGGGTGTGGGTGATCATGATGATGGTCTGCCCCGCCTCGTTGAGCTTCCGGATCAGCTCCATCATCCGCCTCTGCTCGCCGTAGTCGAGCCCCGTGGTGGGCTCGTCCAGGATGATGACGCCGGGCCGGGCCGAGAGCACGGAGGCGACCGCGACCCGCTGACGCTCCCCCTTCCCGAGCGTGAAGGGATCCCTCTTCTCGTAGCCCTGAAGTCCGACGGCCTCGAGGGCCTCGGTCACGCGCGACGCCACCTCCTCCGCGGAGCATCCGCGAATCCGGGGGCTGAATGCGACCTCGTCGAATACGTTGTCCGCAAATATCTGATGGTCCGGGTTCTGAAAGACATACCCCACCTCCTTCCCGATCTCGAAGACCGAGTGCTTCGCGGTGTCCTTGCCCCGGACCAGCGCCCGGCCGCCGCTCGGGAGCAGGAGGCCGTTGAAGTGCTTCACCAGAGTGGTCTTGCCGCTTCCGTTGTGCCCCAGGATGGCCACGAACTCGCCTTGCCGGATACTCAGGGTCACGCCGCTCACCGCGGCCCCGCCGTTGGGGTAGACGTGGCTCAGGTCCTCGACCTCGACGACCGTCTCCCCATAGCTGTTCTCCCGCTCGGCGTCGCGCTCCGAAAGCTCCTGGCAGCGCGCGTCGTCGAGGGTGAACCCCCTGCTGCGGAAGAGCTCCGCCCCCTCGTCGGGGAGCAGCGGAAGCTCCTCCGCGGGGCAGACGTTCAGCGCCGCGAAGTATTGGGGTATCTGCAAAGGGCGTATCCCGGCCTCCGCGACGAGCGCCGCGTCCCGCAGCAGTTCCCCGGGCGTCCCGTCGGCGAGGATGCGCCCTTTTTTCATCAGGATCAGGCGCTCGGCGTGCAGGGCTTCCTCGGTCTCGTGCTCGATGATGATCAGGGTCAGATCCCCCTGGGCGCTCAGCGTCCGTGCGATGGAGAAGACCTCGAGCTTCCCCATGGGGTCCAGGTCCGTGGTGGGCTCGTCCATGCACAGCACCGACGGCCGCGCGGCCAGCACGGAGCCGATGGCCAGGCGCTGCTTCTGGCCGCCGGAGAGGGTGGCGGGATGTCGTCCCTCGAAGCCCTCCAGGTGGACCGTCCGCAGCACGTCGCCGATGCGAAGAACGATTTCGGGCCTCGGCACGCCGAAGTTCTCGGGCCCGAAGGCAACCTCGAGCCCCGCGTTGGTGGAGAAGAGCTGGGCCTCGAAATCCTGGAAGACCAGGCCGATCTCGCGGGCCATCCGGCTGACGGGGGTATCCCTGGCCGGGAGGCCGCCCACCGTCACGGAGCCCTCGTACCGGCCCCGGACGAAGTGGGGGATCAGTCCGTTCAGGCTGTTGGCGAAGGTGGACTTCCCCGCACCGCTCTCGCCCATGATCACGACGAAGCGGCCGCGCTCCACCTCCAGATCGAGCGAATCCAGGGCCGGGGACTCGGAGCCCCGGTACCAGAAGGAGAAGTCCTTGACCTCCACGGCCTTTTCAGTGTTGATGTGCAATTATCCGTGACCTCCGTCCATCGTTCCGGGACGCCCCGGCGCGAAAAAGGATGCAATTCCACCGACCATTGTGCGTATTTCCGCAACACTTGTCAAGGACGGAGCCCCCGGCTGGTGATAGAGTTTTCTCTAATGCCAATCTTTTGAGCAGGCTCTGCCTGAGTCATCCTCCGAAATAGGCGAATTTTTCCAAGATATTTCACCTCTCTTCACACCACTCTTTTTATCCGTTCTCATTCTTAATGATAGTATCTTAGATTTACAATCCAGCCTGCAGGGGCAA
>NZ_CALIAA010000280.1 GCF_938040765.1 uncultured Fretibacterium sp. | reverse complement strand
ACGATAAGCTGCAGGAACGGGTGGAACGACAAACTGGCCCTGACGATCCTCCCTATGCCAAATACCCGTTTCAGGCTCTGTGCGAAGGAAGCCCAGGAGACGTTCTGGCCATCGCGCCCACGGGCAGCGGAAAGACGGAGGCTTCGTTACTGTGGGCCCTGAATAAAGGGGCGAGCAAGGTTTTGTTTCTGATGCCGACCAAGGTAACGTCCAACAGCCTGTATGAACGGATGAAGACCTATTTTGATCCCATGGACTGCGGGATATCTCATTCGGGGGCCGGGGTGTACCTTGTGCTTCAAAAAGAGGAAAAGGAGCAGGAGCAAAGCGTTGAAGACAAGCTCAAAGTGTTGCGCCAGTACAAAGCGTTTATGGCTCCGGTCATGGTTGCGACGGTGGATCAGCTGCTGACGGCCAACTTCAACATGGGGGACTGGTTTTTCAAGGAACTGGCGACGCTTGGAGCCTCGGTGATCTTTGACGAGATTCACGCTTACGCTCCCTTTACCCTGGCGCTGATCACGGAGAGCATTCAGCGTATCAGGACAATGGGAGGCCGGGTCATGGTGATGAGCGCCACGATGCCCCGGAAACTGAGGGAGCACTTTCAGGCCCTTCTGGGCGTGGAGATGCCTGTCGTCGCCGAGGAGCTGATGGAAAAACGTAAGTGCTCCTGGGAGTACAGGGACGCCCCGCTGGAATCTTTCGATGAGGAGATTTTAAAGGCTCTTGAGCAGAGGCGTAAGGTTGCCGTTGTCGTGAACACGGTGGATGTCGCGCAGAAGACTTTTTTGCGGTGGAAAGCTATCTTGGAGGAAAAACAGCCGGATAAAAAGATCCTTTGTTACCATAGCCGCTTTATCATGAGGGATCGAGACGAAAAGGAAAAACTTCTGCTGGAGAAGGATAAGGAAGGACGCCCTTCCTTCGTGGACCTCGTGGTCGCGACTCAGGCCATAGAGGTCTCGTTGGACATCAGTTTCGATCTCATGCTAAGCGAGTGTGCACCCCTGGACAGTCTCATCCAGCGCGCGGGACGCTGCAACCGATTCGGAAAATCCGTGGGAGCTCGTTTTGTGGTCTTTCCCATCAGTGATGTGGCCAGGGAGTACGTCTACAAAAATGCCGAAGAACCCCTCATACGCACGCTAGAGGTTCTGCAGCGATGGGAAGGATCCCTTTCCGAGCGGGACTTGTCCGTAATGTTGGAGGAAGTATACCAAAACCTTGAGATCGAGGATGAAAATTACGAGGAGGGCAAGCGAGCAGCGCGGAGCATTCTTGAGAACCCCGATGTCTCCATTCTGGATGAGACGATTCTTCAGGACGATGCTTTGACTCGTAAGATCAAGTTCCTTAAGGTGCAGGTCATCCCGTATCGCTTTCTCGGAGAGGTGCAGGAGCTTTGGTCAAGCAGAGATAGAGCCGATCTCTTGCGGATTGCGCAGTTCGAGGTCCCCATCGGACTCCATCAGGCAAAGAAGTTTAACCCTTTGGATGTGCCGAGGGGGATGGAACGTTTGAATATACGCGAGGTCGAGTACGATGAGGAGATCGGAGTGAAGCTGGAGGATTTTGACGTGTCAGATAGTATGATATAGGAGGCGTCCCATGTTCTCCGAGCCTGTGAACGTCAATGGGCATTTGGTCCAGGCTTTTTGGATTTGTAAGCGTCAAGCCTGGCTTCTGGGGCATAGTGTGAGTGCCGATCAGAGCAATGACTTCCTCGCCCTCGGCCGCCTGATCGACCGGAACAGCTACGCCCGGGAGCGGCATCAGGTGGCGTTCGGGGACAACAAGTTTGACTTCGTCCAGGGCGCGGATGGGGAGATGGTGGTCTGCGAGGTCAAGAAGAGCAGCCGCGCGGAGCGATCGGCGCGGCTGCAGCTTGCCCATTACCTCTACGATCTTCGAAAGGCCGGGATCGAGGCCCGAGGGGTCCTGATGTTCCCCACCGAGAAGAAGCGCGTCGAGGTTGTCCTGACGGACGAGCTCGCATCGGAGCTGGACTCCGTCTATGCCGGGATCGAGGAGCTGGTTCGAAAGGACGCTCCGCCTGCGGCGGAGTCCTGCAAGTATTGCCGCAAGTGTGCCTATGCCGAGTACTGCTGGGGATAGGGCGTTTGGGCGGGGAGGAGGGACACGATGGGCAAGACCCTGTATCTCTTGAGTTCCGGGGCGCTGCGGCGCAAGGACAACACGCTTTTTGTGGAGCGGTCGGGCGAGCCGGGGCAAAAGCCGCGCTTCCTGCCCGTGGAGACGACGGACGAGATCATGGTGATGGGCGATCTGGAGCTCAACAAGAGCCTTTTGGAGTTTCTGACGCAGAAGCGGATCATCCTCCATTTCTTCAACTATCATGGTTATTATGCCGGGACCTACTATCCGCGCGAACACATGAATTCCGGGGCCGTGCTTTTGGCCCAGGCGGCGCACTATATGGATGGAGTCAAGCGTCACGCGCTCGCCTCGGCCCTCATCGTCGGTGCGATTCGGAACATGCGCCGGGTGGTGGGGTACTACCAGCGCCGGGCCTCGCTGGATGTCCAGGACATTCTGGAGGACCTGGAGCGTTTCGAGGACCTGGCGCCGCGAAGCGAGGACGTCCCCGGCCTGATGGGAATCGAGGGTAACGCCCGGAATCGGTATTATCAGTTCTTCGATAGGCTGGTTCAGGACGAGGCGTTCAAGATGCAGGAGCGGACGCGCCGCCCACCGACCAACCGCATGAATGCGCTCATCAGTTTTTTGAACTCCATGTGCTACATTCTGGCGCTTTCGCAGATCTACAGGACGCACCTGGACCCGCGCATCGGCTTTCTGCACGAGACGAACTTCCGTCGGTTCAGCCTGAATCTGGATCTTGCGGAGATCTTCAAGCCGATCCTCGTCGACCGCCTGATATTTTCTCTGGTCAACAAACGGGAGATTCAGGAGAAGCACTTTGAGAAGGAGACGGGCGGCGGCATCTATCTGAACGACCGGGGACGCGAGGTTGTCTTGCGCGCGTGGGAGGCGCGGGTCAATGAGACGATCGAGCATCCGCGTCTGAAGCGCAATGTCAGCTATCGCGGCCTGATGCGCATGGAGGCGTATAAGATCCAGAAGCACATTCTGGACGACGCGCCCTACGAACCCTTTGTGAGCAGGTGGTAAGGTGTTCGTCCTGATGTTCTATGACGTGGGGGAGAAGCGCGTGGGCAGGGTCTTGAAGACGGCGCGGCGGTATCTGACGTGGATTCAGAACTCCGTCCTCGAGGGCGACCTGAGCCCTGCGACGTTCGAGGCCCTCAAGACGGACGTCCGTAAAATTTTGGACTTGCAATACGACAGTGTTTTGTTTTATGCTTGGCGTACCGAGCGCTACATGTCCCGCGAGGTCGTGGGGGTGGAGCGCGGCAGTACGGACTTTGTGGTGTAACACGGCCAGGAACCTTTTGTACCTTGACAACGCCATAGCAGGTTTTATATTTTGGCTCCTCGCTATCAGGAGTGGTTGGTTTATAAAAGGCTACCGTTATGGTATCTTTGGACCATTATGAAGGACATCGAACTGTTTCAAATAGCGCTAGGCATATCGTCGCCGTGGTTTGTCAAATCCCTGGAGTTGGACCCTGCAGCTAAGAGGCTTGATATTCACCTGGACTTTCAAAAGGGCTCTAAATTCACCTGTCCCGAATGCGGGGCAGAGGGTCGGAAAGTTCACGATACTGCTACAAAAACCTGGAGGCATCTCAATTTTTTTCAGTATGAGGCCTACCTCACGGCCAGGGTTCCAAGGATCCACTGCGACGTCTGTGGCGTCCACCTGGTTCCTGTCCCCTGGGCGCGTGAGGGCAGCGGGTTTACTTTGCTTTTCGAGGCGTTGGTCTTGTCCCTGGCCCCTGCTATGCCCATCAAGACCTTGGCGAGGGAGCTGAACATGCACGACACACGCCTCTGGCGCGTGGTCAGGCATTACACGGAACAGGCCCTCGAGCGGAGGGATCTGTCGCGGGTCCGCAATGTCGGATTCGACGAGACCTCCAGCAAGCGAGGGCACGATTACGTCTCTGTCTTCGTGGACCTGGATACGTCGAAGGTCATCTTCGCCACAGAGGGCAAGGACTCGAGTACTTTGGGTCGATTCAAGACATTTCTCGAGGAGCACGGCGGTCGAGGCGAAAACATCGAGCGGATGTGTTGCGACATGTCTCCAGCCTTCATCAAAGGGGCGCGAGAACACTTCCCTGGAGCGAAGCTGACGTTCGACAAATTTCATGTCATGAAGGCAGTGAACGAAGCGGTGGACAGCGTCCGTCGCGAGGAGCGCAAGGAGGACCCGAGCCTGGCGCACACACGTTATCTTTGGCTGAAGAACCCTCAAAACCTGACGGAGAAGCAAAAGGCCTGGATAGGGGACCTGAGTCTGAGGAAGCGTAATCGGAAGACCGCGCGTGCTTATCAGATGAAGCTGAGTTTCCAGGAGATTTTCAAGAGATTTCGCCTTCGAGAAGAAGGGGAGCTGTTACTGAAGAAATGGTATTTCTGGGCAACGCACAGTCGTCTGAGTGCGATGATTGGGGCAGCCCGCACGATCCGGCATCATTGGGACGGAGTTCTTCAGTGGTTTGAGTCCCCTATCAACAACGGCATTCTTGAGGGGATCAACAGCTTGATCCAGGCCTGTAAGGCGAGGGCCAGGGGCTACAGGAGCAAGGAGAACTTCATCTCGATGATTTACCTCATCGCGGGTAAGCTACAGATTGACTTACCCACTTAAAATGGCGAGGAGCCGGCAAGAGTCAGGTCCCCAAGGTCGACTACTGAAGAAGGATCTTTATAAAAGTCAGTATTGATCGATAGATTTAATCGTTTTTGTGGAGAGTTTGTGGAGAGGATGGGTCATAATTATAGCTATCGATAAGTATCGTTTCAGAATCAAACCGGGCTCCCCGGAGAGGGGGCGGAAAAAGAGGAGAGGGGTGCGGTACGATGGAAGGATTTATTATCAGAGGACGATGCACCGAGGCAGTCGTGTACGCACTCCAGCTCGATGAGATCGCGCAAGCGCAGATTCTGGAGCTGTGTTGTCAGGAGTTCGCGCGCGACGCGCATATCCGCATCATGCCGGACGCGCACGCCGGAGCGGGGTGCGTCATCGGAACGACAATGGCGGTATCGGACCGCATCGCACCGAGCCTCGTCGGCGTGGATATCGGGTGCGGAATGGAGGCGGTAAAGCTGTCCGATATGGAGGCGGACCTGCCGAGGCTGGACGAGGTCGTACGCACGCGGGTTCCGTCGGGCTTCGCCGTGCGAGCCCGTCCGCATCCCTTCATGAAGGACGTAAAAAACGGTTTTCTGAAGGACCTGCGATGCGCGGGGCTTGTGGGGCTTGACCGGGCGCAGCTCGATGTGGGAACGCTCGGGGGCGGCAACCACTTCATCGAGCTCGACCGCGCCGATGGCGGCGGACTGTGGCTCGTCGTGCACTCGGGCTCCCGGCACACCGGACTTGTGGTCTCGGAGATCTATCGACGGCTTGCAAAGGCGTACTGCGCCGGGGTCCCGGAGGGGACGCTTCTGGACCTGTTCCTTTCTTACGCCAGCAGTGCCGCAAAGCGCGACAACCTCGCGAAGCTCACGGAGGCCCTGACGGCCGCAGAGAGGACGGCAGAGCGACGGCATGGGCGGTCCGTTCCAGCGGACCTGTCGTATCTGGAAGGGCAGCTCATGAGTTTTTATTTACAGGACATGGAGCTCATGACACGGTATGCGGACCTGAACCGGAGAGCGATCGCCACGGAGATACTCGAGGGGATGAGACTGACGGACTCCGTATGCGACCGGTTCTGCACGGTCCACAACTTTATCTCCCGAAGCGACAGGGTCCTTCGTAAGGGGGCGGTCCCCGCCCCGGCGGGAGAGCGGTTCCTGCTGCCGATGAACATGCGGGACGGGGGCCTCATCTGCATCGGGAAGGGGAACCCCGAGTGGAACTCTTCCGGGCCGCACGGCGCGGGGCGCATCATGAGCCGGGGCGACGCGAAGCGCACGTTGTCGCTCTCGGACTACACGGCGGCGATGGAAGGGATCTACACGACCTGCGTCTCGCCGGAGACGCTGGACGAGGCCCCGGACGCCTACAAGCCGATGGACTCCATCCTCGCCGCCATCGGGCCCACCGCAGAGGTCGCAGACAGGCTCCGGCCCGTCTACAACTTCAAAGCGGGAGGCAAATAAACGGCTCGCCCGAGAGCTCTTGCAGGGAAAAGAGGTCCTCGTAAAAATATCCGTTTCAATATCTTCAAGCGCTTTGGAGGGAGGGAGCAAGTCATGGTACTATAATGATCGACCATCATCGCCTATGGATAAAGAATGGTGATTCCTTTGGATACGAACGGGCTGAAGCTGAGCGAGACGGCGATTTTCAAGGGCATGAGCGAGGACGAGATTCAGGCGGCCATGCGCGTCCTCCAGGCGCACGACCGCAGCTACAAAAAGGGGGAGACCGTCCTTCACGCCGGGGAGACGACGGACAGCATGGGGCTCATGCTGGAGGGAAGCGTCACGATCCGAAGCGACGACCGGTGGGGCAACCGGACGATCCTGAGCCACGTCGGGCCGGGACAGTTCTTCGCCGAGACCTACGCGTTTCTGAGAGATGCGGTTCTGCTGGTGGATGTCTGCGCCAACGAGAAGTGTCGGATTCTGTTCTTCCGGATCGGCGTCCTCCGGGGCCCGACGGGGCGTGCCGACCCCTGGCTGCTCCGGCTGACGACCAACCTCCTCGTCATCTCGTCGCACAAGAACCTCGTCCTATCGGAAAGGAGCTTTCATACGGCGCCCAGGACCATCCGCGCCCGGCTCCTCGCCTACCTGCACACCGTCTCCGTACAGACGCGCGGCGCGGAGTTCGACATCCCGTTCGACCGCCAGCAGTTGGCCGACTATCTGAACATCGACCGGACGGCCCTGTCCCGGGAGCTCGGAAGGATGCAGGACGAAGGGCTGATCGCATTCCGCAAGAACCACTTCGTCCTCCATAACAAAGTCATCCGCAGCAGAGGAGCGCTTTGACGAAGGTCCAAGCCAAAGCGCTCCCTCAGACGTCACCGTGGACGACAGGCCCTCCACGGCCCCCCTTTTCCCGCCGACAGCCTCGGAAAGGGAAACTTTTCCTCCGATCCCCGGCTACTGAACCGCGATATCCGGGTTCTTCTCGCCGAAGTTCGCCATCAGGAACGCCTTGATCTCCTCCCGGTCCTTGCCGAGCTTCTCCTGCTGCTTGATGGTCTTGTACGCCTTGAAAAGGGTCGACGGGCCGATCTCCGAGCTGAAGAACCCGATTCCCTGATTCCACGCAAGGAGCTCGAACACATCATCGAGCGCCGCGGAATCGACCCCGTGCGCGTACGCCTTGACGAGCTCCCGGCACGCCTGACGCATTCTGCCCGCGCCGACCGCATTCGTCAGCGACAGAAGAAGCCGGGTCTCATACGGGAGCGACCTCTTTTCGTCGTTCCAGGTCAGGTCCCAGAAGTTCACCGCGATCCTGCCGAGCTCCTCGTCGATCAGCGGGAAATTCGTCAGCGCCGCGGGACGCATGGGGATCGACCCGTCGTCCTCCTTCACCGCGGTACGATAGAAATAGGCGTGAAACTCGCTTTCCGCAGACTGTACCGTGTGATATTCAAAGCCCAGCTGCTCCATCACCGCGTAGAGCGGGATGGGCTCGAAGGTCTGGACGACCTCCAGTCCCGCCCCGACCGGAAGCTCCATCGCCTGCTTCTTCAGCCCGGGGAAGAAGTTCCCGGCAACCCCTCTCACATCGATCTTCTTGAACCCCGCAGTCTTGTCCTTCCAATCCGCAAAACTCATCGTGCGTCCTCCCATCCGGCTCCCGAAGAGCCCTGTGTTTTTCATACCGAACATAATTTATCATCGGGAGGACGCTCTTTGTGTGGCTATGATCACTTTCCGGAAGGACGTTCCTACTTTGTACGCGAAAACGGAACCCCGGCCCTGCCTGCAGGCCGACAGCTGCCCACGCACCCCCGCAGTGCGGCAGCCGTTCCGTCCGCGGGCAGCAAGCCGCAGGGGTCGAAGCCTGTAAACAACGGAAGGCTCACCCCTTCGGTGCACGTTTGGGGTTTCGGGGGAACCACCCCTTTTCGACGCGCCGGGTCTGCTGTTTCAGCTCGCGGATGCTCCAGAGCAGGGAAAACCCCACGACCCCCAGGACGGAGGAGAGCAGGGGCCGCTCCACGAACAGGGACGCGGCGCAGAAGGCGAGGCCCCCCGCCAGGAAAACCGGCCACACCCTGTCGGAAAAGTAGTACTCGCACTTGATGACGACGGGATGAAAGACGCCGATGACGATGAAGGAGGTCAGCCCGATGAGGATTCCGGACCAGTTGAGCATGCTCGCGCCCCTTTTTCCTCTACCAAGTGTCCCCGGAAGCGCCGCCGAAGATCAGGGGCAGCAGCGCGGAGAAACCGCCCGCCGCCGTGAGCGCCAGAGCCGGATGCAGCAAACTTCTCCAGCGCCTCGAGACAATCCCCGAGACCGCTTTGTATCCCTGATACGCCAGCAGAACCCAGAACGACATCATCGCGAGGTTCTCGACCAGCACGAGGGCCGCCGCCTTGTCGTAGTCCAGAAAGGCGAACTGCGTCGTGAGAAAAAGATAGGACGAAATATCCCTGATGAGAAACAAATGAAGCCCGCAGCCGGCCGCCAATGCGGCAAGGACGTTCAGGCCCACGCCCTTCCATCCTCCGGGCAGTCGCCCGGCTATCATGCCCCAATGCAGGCCCAGATGGAGGCTCATCAGGATGAAGCTCCACCAGGACCCCGATAGATGCGCCAACCTGGCCCAGTACGTCCCCGATCGGATGTCCAGAAAGGCGAGGGCGTGCCGGGACATCATCATTCCACTCGCAACCGTGACGAGGAAGGCCGCCAGGAGCAGCGCGTTCACCGCGGTCCAGAGGGAGCGGACAAGTCCGTACCGCCCCCGGAACAGGGCACGGTACCACCCGCGGTTGAGCCACTGGTGAATCAGGAACAGGACGAACATCCCCATCCCCAGCCACTCGTGTGCCGTCTCTCCCGTCACCCGAAGCGCCATCAGGAGCAGCAGCAGCACCGTCATCAACAGGTCAACGACCCTCTTCAGGCGCATAACGCTTCACCTCCGCCCATCATTGCCCGCCGCGGTCCATTTCCGCCCACATCCCCATGCAGGATGCACGACCCCGGGCCGCGGGCAGGGGCCGGCTCCCCTACTTGACGAGCCCGGTCCCCACAAGCCACTCCCGGACCTTCGCCCTGGCGCCCTCCGAAAACTCCTGGGCCTCCGCCCCCAGCATCGTGAAGGCGTTGTTCACGGTCGCGCCGGAGCAGAGCTTCCCTATCGTGCCGACGGTCCCGGACAGGCCGGAGCCGGCGGCCGTGCAGAACGGAATGATGCGCTTGCCGGCGAACGCCCCGGAGCCGTAGGACTCGAGGAACGTGTAGACGGCCATCGGCATGTCCCCCCACCAGTTCGGGTAACCGAGGAAGATGACGTCGTAAGGGCCGATGTCGGGCGGCGTGCTCTTCAGCTTCGGCCGCGCTCCCTCGTTCTGCTCGCGCTTCGCGACCTCGGTCGTCTCCCGGTACTCCTTGGGATACGGCCTCTCGGTCTCGATGCGGAACAGTTCTCCGCCCGTCGCCTCGGCAACGGCCTCGGCCAGGACCTGCGTGTTGCCCTTCTCGACGTAGCCCACCTGATAGTTCTCGTCGGCGCGCGAGAAGTACGCGATCAGAATTTTTCCGCCGTCCGCGGCGGACGCGGTCCCGGCGCCCGCGAAAAGCACAAATGCGACCGCAGTCAGCGAGAGCAGCAGCACACTCCATTCCTTCATCGCTTTTTTCCTCCATCTTCCTCGTTCAATTCGTTTTTGGCAAGCCAGGCGGCCACGTCGGCCGGCATGGAACTGCCGCCGCCATAGTGGACGGACAGCGGCGTGCCGATCACCGCGTTCGGAGCGAGCTTGCCTATCGCCGTGACGCTCTGTCCGAGGCGACCTCCTCCATGACTGCAAAACGGGATGATCGTACGGCCCGAAAAATCGTAGCTCTCGAGAAAGGACGCTACCGGCGCGGGAACCGAAGCCCACCAGTTCGGATAGCCGAGGAGGATCACGTCGTACTGCCCGAAATTCTCGACCCTCCCCTTCAGCTTCGGCCTCGCGTTCTCGCGCTGATCGCGCTGATCGCGCTGAGCCTCGTTCAGGACCGTATTGTAGTCGCTCGAGTATTCGCGCACCGGCTCAATCTCGAACAGGTCTCCGCCCGACTGTTTGCGGACCTCTCCGGCGATGCCGCGCGTCGTTCCAAAAACGCCGCGGCAAAAGCCAGCAGTCCAAGAATCTTCGCCATCCCCCCTCTTTCCGGGGCTCGGCCGTTCCCTCACTTCGGCGCGGTTACAGTCCCTCGATCCAGGCTTTGAGCGACGAAACCGACTCGCGGTTCCCAAATCTTTTGCCCGAGAGCCAGACCGCCCCGGGCGCGGACGGCTTGAGCTCGTCCAGTGTGCGCCCCATGCCGGAGCCGCCGGACGTCGCGAAGACGGCTACCCTCTTGCCGGACAAGTCGCAGCCCTCCAGGAACGTGTTGATGATCGTCGGCGCGACGTACCACCAGATAGGGAAGCCGATCAGCACCGTGTCGTACCCCGAGACGTCGGGCAGGGCCCCCTCGATGGGAGGGCGGAACTTCGGGTTGTCCCTCATCTCGATCGAGCTGCGGCTCTTTGGGTTGTTCCAGTCGAGATCGGCCGACGTGTACGACGTCTTGGGTCTAATCTCGTAAAGGTCCGCGTCGGCCGCCTCCGCAAGGTTCTTCGCAACTCCCGCCATCGTCCCCGTCGCCGAGAAGTACGCGACCAGAAACTTCTTTTTCATATTCATAGCGGAATCTCCTCCTTTTCGTTTTTTCAAAACAACAACAGTCTATAATTTAGAGTGAGCTCCAAGTCAAGGGGAGAAAGGATGAAAGCCATAGGGCCGACAAAGACGCGGCGAACCCGTGAATGATGGTGGGGCCAAAATCTGCGGACAAAATTTTAACGT
>NZ_CALIAA010000279.1 GCF_938040765.1 uncultured Fretibacterium sp. | reverse complement strand
ACGCAAGCCGATCTTTCGGGAGGATTGCGGCGGCCGGTCGGTCGGCTGTGCCGAAAGAGGACAATTTATTGTCGTCTTTCGGCGTTGGCGGGAGATGTCAGACCAATGTTTTCAGTGAAACTTACTGCGTAAGTTTGCCTGCTCAACAACACCCCCCTTCGGGGAGCCTTCCGGCTGCCGTTCGCCCTTGCTCACGGGCCGTCAGTCTCGCCCCTCCAAGACTTGCCAGCCCCCTTGCAAGGGGGCCTAAAAAACGCACGGCCCCCGACAGGGGGCCGCGCGTTTGTCGCGTTTGTTCTGCGCAGCGGCTCAGCGCCGACGCCGGATGTAAAGGGGAACGAGAGCCAGCAACGCCACCGAGCCCAGGCCCGCGTCGCACCCGCTGCCGGAATTCGACTTCGGGGTCTCTCCCCCCCCCTTCTTCATGTCCTTCAGCAGGATACCGCCGCCGTTCGTCCCCAGATGAACCGTCTTCTCCTCGCCGCCGCCCTCCAGCCTGTAGTGCAGCGCGTCGATCCGTGCCGTGTTCAGGGCGTTTTCGGCCACCCTGCCCGTGATCTGGAGCAAGTAGCTGCGCTGCTGCGCCATTGCATGAGCGGAGGCCGCCCGGCCATCGGGAAGAAGTTTGACCCCGATTTCCTCGATCCCCAGGGCCTCGACCCGGATCGAGCCCTCGATCAGGGGAACTTCCGATTTGATGGGAACCTGGATTGTCACTCCATATTTGCCCTGCGCGTCACGAGTGCCCCAGAAGACCGTCCACTGCCCCGCGGAGACCGGGATATCGGCCGGCGCGGGAGGATTCACGGGCGGCACGTCCGGAGAGGTTGGCGGCGTGGGAGGATTCACCGGCGGCACGCCCGGATTACTCGGCGACCCGCCCGGTCCGGACTTGAACGCGGCCCTCAGAGTATGATTCTTCGTCACGTTGCGGAACGTGTACTCGTAACGCGCCGTCCTCGACGGGACGCTCACCGGGGCGTTGTCAGCCCTCAAGTCAGCGATCTCGTAACCCGCGTCCGCCAAGATCACGAACGTCGCGTCGTCGCCCGGGAAGACGGCCACGCTGCCGGACAGCGCCTCCGTGGACCCCTGACGCGTGACCCTGCCGCGGCCGGACACGGACACCGTGATCGTGTTGGATTCGATAAGGGTGACATCCATCAAGGGGGCTTCGGTATTGCCGGTAGCATACCGATACGTCACCGTCACCGGTTTGGTCTTAAAGGTGACCTTGCCGTTGTTTAAGAAGCTCAGCGGGGTGAGCGGAGCGCCGCCGGAATCCTTACCGGCGAGGTCTTTGACTTTGAAGAACCGATCCGGGGAGAGAAACGCGCCGAGGTCGACGACATACACACCCCCGATCGCCGAGACCGTCAGGCCGTCCCGCGTCTGACCTCCCACAGTGGCATTCGAGTTCAAAGGCAGCCCCTGCAGATCGAGGAACGTGAGACGGTTTCCCTGGCAAGACAACGAATCCAGCCTCGTGTTCGCCACGTTCAGCGCCGTCAGTTGGTTCCCTTCGCAATACAACGAACTCAGCTCCGTGTTCTTGCTCAGGTCCAGCGCCGTCAGCCGGTTGTCGGTGCATTTCAGCGTTGACAGCTCCGTGTTCTTGCTCAGGTCCAGCGCCGTCAGCCGGTTGTTCGGGCATTCCAGCGTTGACAGCCTCGTGTTCTTGCTCACGTCCAACGACGTCAGCTGGTTCTGCTCACAATACAGATACATCAGCTTCGTGTTCTTGCTCAGGTCCAGCGTCGTCAGCCGGTCGTTCTTGCATTCCAGCTTTTGCAGCTCCGTGTTCTGGCTCACGTCCAATGCCTTCAGATCGTTGTTGGAGCAATCCAGATTCCTCAGGTTCGTGTTCCCGCTCACGTCCACCGTCGTCAGATCGTTGCTGGCGCAAGCCAGATCCGTCAGCGCCGTGTTCTTGCTCAGGTCCAGCGTCGTCAGCCGGTTCTCGTAACACGACAGCCACGTCAGCTTCGTGTTCTTGCTCACGTCCAGCTCCGTCAGCGGAGTGTTCTCACAATGCAGCGACGTCAGCTCCGTGTTCTCCCTCACGTTCAGCGCCGTCAGCAGGTCGTTGGTCTCGCAATGCAGATCCTTCAGCTTTGCGTTCCATCTCATGTCCAGCGACGTCAGCTCCTGTTTGGCGCAAACCAGCGTCTCCAGATACGTGAAATACTCGATCCCTACCAGGTTTTTGGCGCCAAAGTCGGGTTTAACGGTCATACTCTTCGCCGCTTCAATCTCCGCGAGGCTCAAAAACCCGTCCTTGTTTGTGTCATGTTCCCTAACGAAGATAATGAACGTATTATCCGGGAAGTTTGTACTGTTGATCGGCACGTCCGCCGCCAAGGCCGCCCCCGGGGCAGAGGCCGCCAACAAAAACACCGCCAACAAAACCCATACCTTTCTCATCTTCCTTAAAATTCCTCCTTGCCGTTTGCAATGCGTTCCGTCCGGAAGGGCTCCCCACAGGGGAGAACACGCCGCCGGGGCGCAGGGAGGCCCCGCGTCCGGAACGCCGAACCTGTACCCTCGGCCCATGTAGACGCTCGTACTGCGCCTGGCCGATCTCCACACCACAACTATCATACAACTATTTTGACATGCCTTGAACCCCTTTGACGATATTTTCGAGCGAGCATGGCCCGAGGGCTACTTTACGTCGTTATCGCCGGTGTGTCAATCGATGGCGGCCCTTGGGGCCTATCACGCGGGGGGAAGCCCTCAGCGCTCCAGCACCGCGACGGTCTCCACGTGCACCGTCTGGGGGAACATGTCGAAGGAACGGATGGAGGTCAGGCGGTAGCCGTGCCCGGCCAGTATCCGCGCGTCGCGGGCCAGGGTCGCGGGATTGCAGGAGACGTAGACGACCCGCGGCGCCCGGAAGGCGTGGATCGCCTCCAGAACCGCGCGGTCGCAGCCGTCTCGGGGCGGGTCGACGACCACGGTGCCGTAGGAGCCGCGAAGGTCCCCCACCGCCTCCTCGGCGCGGGCGCAGAGGAGGCGCGCCTCCAGGCCGTTGGCCCTCATGTTCCGCTCCGCCATCGCGACGGCGCTGCGCCACTCCTCCACCGCCGTCACGCGCGCCCCGCACGCCCGCGACGCCAGGAAACAGGTCAGGGACCCCACGCCGCTGTAGAGCTCCAGCACGTCCGTCCCCCGCACCTGCTCGGCCGCGTACCGAAAGAGCTGTTCCGCCTGTCCCGTGTTGACCTGGAAGAAGGACGTGGTGTCGAACTCGAGCGTCCATTCGTCCAGCCGCTCTGCAATCCGGCCGGACCCGATCAGGGGCTCGGTATGCGTTCCCAGGATGACGTTTCCCGGCCTGGAGTTGTGGTTCAGCGTCAGGGTGGAGGGGCGGCCCGCTGCCCCCACGGCGACCAGCGCCTTGATGCTTTTGGCCGCGAGGCGCCCGTTGAGGACGAAGGAGAGCAGCGTCTGGCCGGTATGGAACCCGGAGCGCATCACGAGGTGCCGCAGCTTGCCCTCGTGTGTCGTCTCGTCGTAACCGCCGAAGGGCAGGGAGGGCAGTCCCTTCAGAACGGCCCCATAGAGCGCGTTCAGGGGGGCGGCGTTGACGGGGCAGGTCTTGATCGGAATCAGCCGATGGCTGCCCGCGTGATAGAACCCCGTGACGATCCGGCCCCGAAGGGACTGCACGGGAAAGGAGGCCTTGTTGCGGTATCCCCAGGGCAGGGGGGAGGGCACGCACTCCAAGTTCTCGAATAGCTCCGGGGCGAAGCCTCCGAGGCGCGTCATGGCGTCCCGGACGAGCCCCGCCTTGAGGGAGAGCTGGAGCGGATAGTCCGCATGCTGGAGCTGGCAGCCCCCGCACTGACCGAAGGCGGAACATCGCGGGGCGGTCCGCCCCGGCGACGGGCGCACCACGGACACGGTCCGCGCGAGGGCGAAATCCTTGCGTCGCTTCACCAGCTCCGCCTCCACGAGCTCCCCCGGCAGCGCCCCCGCCACGAACACCACCCCGCGGTCCGTGCGAGCGATGCCGCTTCCATCGCTCGACAGCCCCGCAATCTCGAGCCGCAGCCTTTCCCCCGCAGGATTTGCTTGAGAAGATCTTGATTGAGAATACCTCGATTGCGAAGACCCCGACCGTACCGAACGTTCCACCCGCAAAACCCCCATTGTGACAAATTCTTCGCTCTTGCCTTACGTATCCGCCCCTGCGACTATCATACTCCCCGGGCCCCCCCTCCATGAGGACGAAAACGGGGACGGACGACGCAGTCCGCCCCCGGCCCTTTCGGTGAGTGGATCCCCTCCGCCTATTTGAAAAATTTCTCGTAATAGCCGAACGCGAAGATCACGAGCATGATCGCCGGCACGACGTAGACCAGATAGCCGCGCAGCGCATGGGGGAACTTGAGGCCGTGCCCCGCGTCGGCCTCGGCGATGAAGTTGTCCCATCCCCAGCCGTAGCGCGTGGTGCAGAACAGCAGGTACACGATGGAGCCCAGGGGCAGCAGGTTGTTGCTGACGATGAAGTCCTCCAGGTCCAGGATGATCGTCCCCTTCCCCAGGGGCGCGACGTGCGACCAGACGTTGAAGCCCAGGACGCAGGGCAGGGAGAGGATGAAGATGGCGAAGAAGTTGAACGTACTGGCCTTCTTCCGGCTCCAGCCCAGCAGGTCCATGGAGTTGGCGATAAGGTGCTCGAACACCGCGACGACCGTGGACATGGCCGCGAAGCTCATGAACAGGAAGAACAGGGCGCTCCAGAGACGGCCCTGCGGCATGTGGTTGAACATGTTGGGCAGCGTCACGAAGATCAGCCCCGGCCCGGCGTCCGGGCTGACGCCGTAGGCGAAGCAGGCCGGGAAGATGATCAGGCCCGCCGTGATGGCGACGATGGTGTCGAGCGCCGTGATGATGATCGACTCGCCCGTCAGGGAGCGGTCGCGGCCGATGTAGCTGCCGAAGATCGCCATGCTGCCGATGCCCAGGCTGAGGGTGAAGAACGCCTGCCCCATGGCGGCGTAGACGCTGTTCCAAAGCCCGTTCGCCACGAGGTTTTCAAAATTCGGCTTCAGGTAGAAGTCCAGGCCCTTCTCCGCCCCGGGCAGGGTCACGGACCGGACGGCCAGGGCTATCATGATGAGCAGGAGCCCGCACATCATAATCTTGGTGATGCGCTCGACGCCCGAGCGAAGGCCGATGTAGCAGATGGCCGACCCGATCAGGACCGTCAGGAGGAGCCAGAAGCTCAGGGTCCACGGGTTTCCCAGCATGGCCCCAAAACAGGCTCCGATCGCCTCGGGCGAGAGCGCCTCCAGGCCGCCCGTCGCGGCATACCAGGTGTAGGCCAGCATCCAGCCCGTTACCGTGGTGTAGAACATCATCAGGATGTAGTTCCCGGCCATCGCGAGATAGCCGAAGACCGACCATCGGCTCCCCCTGGGCTCGAGTACCTTGAAGGAGCCCGCAACGGCCTGTCGCGAAGCCCTTCCGACCGCGAACTCCATGACCATGATGGGCATCGCCAGAAGGACCAGGAAGAGCAGGTAGAGCAGAACGAAGGCAGCGCCGCCGTATCGCCCCGTGATATAGGGGAAGCGCCACACGTTTCCCAATCCTATGGCACACCCCGCCGACAGGAAGATGAACCCCATCCGGC
This sequence comes from uncultured Fretibacterium sp., assembly GCF_938040765.1. Classification (GTDB taxonomy): domain Bacteria; phylum Synergistota; class Synergistia; order Synergistales; family Aminobacteriaceae; genus CAJPSE01. Next base: position 1,320 of record NZ_CALIAA010000279.1, on the reverse strand, counting down.
TCCCCAGCGATTCTCTGTTGCGTTTCTCCTCCATCCGCCGCATCCCCTTTTCAGTTTTTCAGTTGGAATAAGGAATCCCCAAACCACGAGGCGTGCCGCCCCCGGATAGGTCATTCTCCCAGTTCGAAAGCCTCGGCCACCTCCCGGAGCTTCTCCGGTATCGGGATGCCCTGGGGACACTTCGGCACGCAGGCCCCGCAGCTGACGCAGGCCGATGCGCGCTTGCCGTCCCGGTCCGGGGCCAGGACATAGCGATAGTTTCGCCCCTGGAGCTCCCAGTTGCCGGATATCGCCGCAGTGTTCAGGTTCGTGAAGCACTGGGGGATGTCCACGCCCTGCGGGCAGGGCTTGCAGTAGGCGCAGGCCGTGCAGGGGACCCTCATGCGGTCGGAGAAAAATTTCCATACCCGGTCCGCGAAACGGCGCTGCGCATCGGACAGCCCGCCCGGCCGTCCCCGGTCGGCGCTGGCCAGGTTCTGGGAGAGCTGCTCCGGCGTGGTCATACCGCTCAGCACCACGGAGACCCCGGGATGGTCCCAGACCCAGCGCAGCCCCAGGTCCGCGAGGTTGGGGGAGGCGTACCCGGCCTCCCGGGCCTCGTCCCGGAGCGATTCGGGGACGGGCAGACTGATGTTTCCGCCCTTCAGCGGCTCCATCACCACGACGCCGATTCCCTTTGCTGCCGCGTACTCCAATCCCGCCGCCCCCGCCTGAAAGTTCCGGTCCAGAAGGTTGTATTGGATCTGGCACATGTCCCAGTGGTAGGCGTCCACGATCGTTCGGAAGGTATCGAGGCCGTCGTGGAAGGAAAAGGCGATGTGCCGTATCTTTCCCGAGGCTTTGGCCCGTTCCATGAACTCGAGCGCGCCCATCTCCGTCATCTTTCGCCAGCGGGCCGCACTCAGGGAGTGGAGCAGATAGAGGTCCACATGGTCCGTGCGCAGAAAACCCAGCTGTTTCTCCAGAAAATCGTCCATGTCCTTCGGTTCGTGCACCAGCCATACGGGAAGTTTCGTCGCCAGCGTGATCCTGTCCCGGTACCCCTTGATGGCGCGGCCGACGAACTCCTCGCACTTGCCCTCGTGATAGGGCCAGGCGGTGTCGAAATAATTGATGCCGCCGTCGAAGGCGGCGCGCATCAGCCGCTCGGCTGCGGGCTCGTCGATTCCTCCCCCGGCGGTTACGGGCAGGCGCATACACCCGAAGCCCAGGATCGAGAGCTCCTTTCCGACGGCCGGAATCGTCCTGTAAAGCATCGAAACACCCCCATCGAGCGATTTAATTCCGCGTATTATATCAGGATTGAAACTTGGGGGAAAT
>NZ_CALIAA010000278.1 GCF_938040765.1 uncultured Fretibacterium sp. | reverse complement strand
TTGCCTTTCCCGGCAAGGACGTATGAGGCCGCTCCTCGTTATAAAACCTGAACCACCACCTCAGTCCCTCCAGCAATTCGGGCACATTCTCATACTCGTTCAGGTAGATGCACTCGTACTTCAGGCTTCGCCATAGACGCTCAATAAAAATGTTGTCCAACGCACGACCCCGGCCATCCCTGCTGATGCGTATCGCCCTGTCCAAAAGCCGGCTCGTAAAATCATCGCTCGTAAATTGACTGCCCTGGTCCGTGTTGAATATCTCAGGCTTACCCCGCCTCAATGCCGCCTCCAGCGCCCTCACACAGAACTCGCTGTCCAGGGTGTTCGACAGCTCCCACGACAGCACATAACGGCTGTGCCAGTCCATTACCGCCGTCAGATACATGTATCCCTGCCTCAGAGGAATGTACGTAATATCCGTGCTCCATACCTGGTTGACGGACGTTATCTCAAGACCGCGGAGCAGATACGGATAGACCTTGTGCTCCGGATGGGGCTTGCTCGTCGAGGGGCCGGGAGCCTGGCCTTCCAGCCCCATCTTGCGCATCAGACGCATCACTCGCTTACGGTTGACCGCATATCCCTGGCCTTTGAGCCAGATAGCCATCCTCCGGCTCCCATAGAACGGTGTCTGGATATACTGCCGGTCTATGGCCTTCATCAGTTCTTCGTTGGCCTCACTCTCCCTGCAGGGCAACAGCGATCGGTAATAGCCCGAACGGTTCAATGCCAAAAGCTCGCACTGGCGCCTGACGCTCATCTCGGCATCGCATGGATCGACGAAACTGCGCCGTTCAGCGACGCTCAATTCCTCCTCGTTTTTTTTTGAGCCACTCGATATCCATTTTCAGACGCCCAATTTCCTTGTACAACGGGTCGGTGATCTTTTCCAGGTCCATGGAGCTTCCCGTCTCAAAAAGCTCGGACGCCCTGTCGCTCAGCGTCTTTTTCCAGCGTCCTATCTGTATCGAAGAAACACCGTATTCTGCAGATAATTCCGATAAGGTCCTATTGTTACGATACGCGCTTAACGCAATTTCCGCTTTCAGCCGCGGACTATAACGATTGCCTTTGCCTCCCATGGCTCTATCACCTCTGACCTCTATTCTCCATCTTCCGCCCCTTTTCTGTGCTCTGACTTATACTAACCCTAACTCTTACCCTGGTCCTCTAGATGGGGACCACTATACAAATACCCCATTACCCTGCCTCATCGTCCAGGGAGCACACCTCCGTGCCAGCGGGGGATTGCTGAGGAAATCAGGTGGTGAGACGAGACTTTTCCGTCGTGGATACCTCTACAAGGCGCTCCGCCTCCACCAACGAAAATCCTCGGCGCAATCGTAAAAACGCCGAGGTTGATTT
>NZ_CALIAA010000277.1 GCF_938040765.1 uncultured Fretibacterium sp. | reverse complement strand
CCTGACGTTAAGGGGGGAAGGATACAGGTGTTGATGGTACCTTACTATAAAGAAGTCTGTTGGGGCAAGGTCTTCCCCAACGGCCTGAGGCGAGGTAAAAAACACTCCTCGTTCCGATATGAAAGCCCCGGAACGCCGCCTCCCTATTTTATCTCATAACAGGCGAAACGCCAAACGTTTTATGCGCATTTTTCACCCCAAAACGTTCCCTTTTGGCTGAACGATTTCGAAGTGTCAGCCGCCCTCTCCGGTCCGCTCCGCACCGTCGATCGATGGCCGTTCCATCCGCGCCGCAAACTCGTTCTCCGTCATGCCGGCCCGCGCAGAGGCCTTCTCCATCGAAAGAAGGCCGTCCCGAACGAGGGAGAAAAGCATCTCCAGCCCGCCCTCGGCGCGGCCTTCAGCCCTGCCTCTGGCCTCACCTCTGGCCTCGCCTTCGGACCGACCCTTGGCCTCCGCGTACTTGAACGCATTGCGGTAGTCCGTCTCCGCCCGCTCCCGTATAGCGAGTAAGTTTCCGGCGGGCGTTCGTAGATTTTTCTGAGCTTGTCCATTATAGCAAAAGTAGCAGAAGCCCGGGGCGGGGAAGGAGCGGCAGGGGAGGGAATGGACGCGGAGCGCAAAAAAGACGCCCCCTCGAGGGGGGCGTCTTCTCTGAAACGATGTTGCTTAAAGCGTGTTCGTTGTTGTTGAGGGTTAAGCCTTCCTCTTCAACAGGAACGCCGCCGCAAGAGCCAGTGCCAGTCCGCCGAAGCCCGCGTCGCAGCCGCCGCCGGAGCTGGACTTCTTGCCGGAGCCGCCGCCCTTGGTCACAGTGATGCTCGTCGTTCCCTTGCCGGTGACCTTAGGATCGCTCTTCAGAACGGAGGTGGCGGTGACCGTCATGGTGCCCTCGGCGCCGGCCGTCAGGACGACCTTCTTACCGGCAAGCGGCGTCTTGATCGTGCCGCCGGTGACCGTCACGTCCTCGGAGACCACATCGGCCGAAGCGCCCTTGTAGGTCCACTCGCCCAGGGTCACGGTAACCTCGGCGCCAGGAGCCACGGACGTCGCGGAGGGCGTCAGGGTGGTCGTCAGGCTCGGGGTCTCGGGCGTGGGTTTGCCCGGGTTCACCGGGTCGGTGACGTTGGCGCCGAACTCGATGAGGATCGTGTTGCTGTTCTCGTCGAGGTGCGCGACCGCCTTGGTGTTCTCGGGCAGGTCGGAGGTGTTGGACCACACAATGCGGACCTTCGCGTAGTCCTCGTAGTTCACGTTGCTGTTCTCACGCAGGAAGTGCAGGCGGTTCCACTGAGGAGCGTTGGTGGAGAAGACCGCCTTCACCCAGCCGGCGGGGATGCTCTTCGGGTTGCTGAGCTTGGAGGTATCCAGCTGGATGACCAGACGACGGTCGCGGTCCTTCTGGCCCGCGCCGAGGCCGGTGTAGTCGATCTCGTGAGCCTGGAACACCGGGGCCTTGCCCATGGCGTCCGCGCGGCTCGACGCGATGTCGCTGTCGTTCAGCACGAGGTTGATGCGGCTGTCGTCGGTGACCCACAGGTTCATGCGGTGCGCCTTGTCCAGGTTGAAGTCGCGAACGCCGTCGGCCAGGGAGAGAACGGCCTCGGGCCATACGAAGACGTGCATGAAGGGCTCCGCATTCGCGGGGATGAGGCTCGTGCTCATGGGATAGCTGTCGAGGCGCAGCGCGCCGCGCTCGATATCAACACGCGTCGGGTTGCTCATCGTCCCCGCCACGTCCCAGCTGCCGCTGCCGCCGAAGGCGACCGTGCCGGTCCAGGAGTCATGGAAGGCGTTGCCCGTAGGCGTCGCATCCGTCTTGAACTGCTCGCCGCCCTTGTCGCTCTCATGGTAGCCGTAGCCCAGCTTGACGGCGCGCGGGTTGATGCGGAAGTTGGCCGTCTTGGCGATGCCGCGGTTCATCAGGGAGATTTCCTGGAAGGTCAGGGTCGCGCCGTTCACCGCGCCCGCAGCGCCCAGCTTCTGGCCGCGCGTCACGTTCGGCAGGTCGAAGCTCGCAGCGGCTGCAAACACGCCGACTTCTTGGGTCGTATAGCCGCGGTCCCAAGCCTCAGCCCCCTCAGCACCGATGGTGACCTCGCCGGCGCCGATGGACTTCGCCTTCGCGATCTGGAGGACGCCCGTGCTCACCAAGGTGTCGCCTTTGGCGCCGGCGCCGTTGCCGCCGATCTCGTTCTCGCCGTTGATGTAGAGCACCGCCTGCTGCGGCTCGGCGATGCCATCGTCCTTCGGGTCGTCTTTGGGGCGAAGCGCTACAGCATCCTTAGCATCAAGGATCAGGTCGAAGTTGCCCTTCAGCAGGCCGTCGACCACGCTGTTCTTCTGGTGCAGGACGACGGCGATCTGAGGATAGAAATTCTTCGAGTTAACCAGGTAGTCTTCAGCCTGGAAGACGCCGCCCTTCACGATGTTGAAGTCGTCGAAGAACTGGCTGCGGTCCAGGATGACCTTACCCTTCTCCTCCACGCGCAACGGGTTGTAGATGTCCACGTGGTTGGTTACCTTCACGAAGTTGGCGTTGCCGTCGGCAGGAGCATAGGCACACTTGGAACCCTGATACTCGGCCCACGTCTTGCCCAGCGAGCCGCGGAAGTGGTCGCCGGGCACGGTGCCCACACCGGCTATCATCTGGAGCGTTCCGTCCACCACCGTGGTGCCGCCGCGGTGGAAGGCGCCGTCCAATGCGAAGTGTGTGGAGGCAACGCTGATATTGCTGGCATGCGTCGCACTCGCTGCCAAAGTGGCGGCCTGAGCACTGCCGTAGATCCTCATCATACCGTTGCCGGTCTTCACCAGGCGCACGAATCTCCCGGCCGTATCACCCGTCGGGTTAATTGCGGCAGCGAGACCGGCATCTGGGATATTAGCCACATCCAGCTGCGCAAGGCCATCACGGAACTCAAGGCCCTGCAGCGCACCGGACGAGCTGTTCGGCGTGGAGTCCACCACGGCATAGCGAAGCGCGTCCAGAGCAGGACCCGCATCACTTTCGTCTCCAGCCAGCAAATAAAGAGGCTGACGACCTGCAACAATCAGAGCTCCCGGATCCGTATGCCCCAAGATCAGAGAGTCGACGCCATAGCCCATAAGCACGGGGGCCTTGTCCTTGGCGCGTCCCATGATGCCCACCCAACCCTGGCCAATAGAGTTGCCGCGGGTCAGGCCCAGCTTACCGCCCAGCAGGACGGTGCCGCCGCCGAAGACATTCTCATGCGTCGCATCGGGGTTGTCCTTGTTTCCCGACTTCAGGACAACCGTACCCAGCTCGCTCGTGAGGTCGGGGTCATAGTTGACGATGAGCTGACCGCCCGTATTCGGAGTAGCAGTCCCTTCTTTGATCTCCTTATTAGTCGTGGGCGCAATGGTGAGGATATCGTCCTTCGTCGCAGCCTTCAGCTGGACCACATGGTTAGGCGCTCCAAAATCAAGCTGACCCGCTGCCACGCCCTTCGTCCCCGTGCCTACCATAACACTGGTTGCAACAGTAGTAGTGGCGTAGTCATTGGTATCAGTCGCGACAATCGTCTTCAGACCGAACGCCCACGCTGCCCCGGCTCCCAGCGCCAAGGTCAGCGCCAGCAGGCCAAACAGTTTCAGTTTCTTACTCAACCTGAATTCCTCCTTCCAAAATCGAATCCATCCTGCGAGTCTCGGGCCCCTGTAAGCGCCCTCCTCCGCCGGATGCATTCCAACCTTCAGCGCGCGTCCGCCCTCTTTTCCAAAAAGTGCGGGGAAATGCGGCGGACAAAATCCGTTGCTTCCTGTTATCCCTCCCTAGTGGAAGTCCTCGGCCGAGGCCGACGACAGCGCAATGCAACGTCCCTCTCCCAACCGCTTCGGAGAAAACCGCTGCACCGCCATTCGGATGATCTCATCCGGGCACGGCGGAGGCCCAAAAATCCCCGTCCGCTGCCGATGATCCCTCCCTTCGTGATTCTTCGCTGCGTCCTTCCGTACCCCTTCGTACATTCAGATAAACGCTTACGCAGCTTGTGGAAAAAGGACGCCTGCGGGGACAATACCCCAAACCACAAAAGCAGCATACGCCCTTTAGGGTCAGATTATACACGGTGCTACGCAGAGAATGCAAGCCCCACTACGCCTTTTTGCCGCAGAAAAATGAAAAAACCACCCATAAGCAGGCGGCCAGCTCTCCAAAGCCGACAGGCTTTGGATGCTGTGCCGATCGCTTACGTCGATACGCGGCACCGTTGCCGCGCTATCGACGCAGGCAGGCGACCCACCATGGAAAAACCTGTATCGCCTAACTGCGTCGAATCGAAGCTATTGAGCTTCGCTTAAGTTGCCGCGCTATCGACGCAAGCAGACGACCCACCATGGAAAAACCTGTATCGCCTAACTGCGTCGAATCGAAGCTATTGAGCTTCGCTTAAGTTGCCGCGCTATCGACGCAAGCAGACGACCCACCATGGAAAAACCTGTATCGCCTAACTGCGTCGAATCGAAGCTATTGA
>NZ_CALIAA010000276.1 GCF_938040765.1 uncultured Fretibacterium sp. | reverse complement strand
AGGGCCGGACGAGTCGCCCGGCCCTCGAAAGCGAACGGCGGAGCGGTCTCCGTCACCGTTTACCCGCAGGGTAGACCTCCTCCAGCTTTCGCAGCAAAAGCCAGGTCACGACCCCGGAGATAATGATTTTTGGCGCGAGGAACGAGCCGTTGTAGACGGCGGAGTAGACCCAGGGGTTCGTCCCCTCGGGGGCATAGCTGGCGAAGAAGATGACGCCTGAGAGGACATGGCAGGAGAACTGCACGAGCGCCGCCAGGGCCAGGCTCACCAGCCTCTGCCGCGGCAGCAGCGCCGCCAGCCCCATGGCGCCGTAGGCCGCGGGGTAGTCCAGGATCGCCTGGACGGGATGCACGACATACCCGCCCAGCAGCAGGTTCATCACGCCCGCGAGCACCCCCGCGCCACAGCCCCAACACAGCCCCCTCCGCCAGGCGAACAGGATCAGCGGGACCAATTCCAGGTTGACGGAGCCCCCCTGAGGCATACGGAACAGCCGGATGTAGGACAACACGATGGAGAGGGCGATGCACAGGGCACCCTCCACCAAAACCACGGTACGCGACGAACGAACTTGCTCCGACATGACGAAACGACCTCCCAGACGATAAAAAGATGACGGCGACATCCGGGAGAGGAATTGGGCGGGAACGGGAATCCGAAAGGAACGATGGATGAGAACGAACATCTTCCTACGCCGGCATTATCCGGTTCAGGTTCCAGGGTCGAGGCCGGATTCGGCCCCCTCTCAGCGACAAGCTCCCCCGATGTGCGCTCTATGGTGACATTCAAGGCGGCGTTTGTCAAGGGGCCCGACGCCTTGCGCGCGTCAGCGCCGGATCGGGCCGAAATGCTCCGTCAGGAATCGATCGAGGGCCGGAACGTAGATCTCCCGGGACTGCAGGAAGCCTCCGTTGTGGCTGCCATGGATTTCCACGAATGCCTTCCCTCCGGCCACGGCCTCGTAAAGCCGCCTTCCCTCGCGAAAGGGGACGATGCCGTCGTCCGGGCTGTGAATGCACAGGGTGGGGACGGTCAGGCGTTCGGCCGCCTCCCGGGAGTTCCAGATGTCCCCGACCGCCGCCCGCAGGAGCGGGGCCATAAAGTCCAGGTGCAGGACTCCGAACGGTGAGGCGAAGGTGGATTCCAGGATGAGCGCGCGGGGCCTGACGCTGCGCGTGAGTTCCAGAGCGACGGCGCCGCCGAGCGAGCGGCCGAAGAGCACGATGTCGCCGGAGGCCGCACCCCTGTCCTGCAGCCAGTTCCACGCCGCGCGCGCGTCCCGGGCGACGCCCTCCGGGCTTGGCGATCCCTCGCTCTGTCCGTAGCCCCGATAGTCGAAGACGAAGGAGGACAGGCCTAGGTCGTGAAAGATGCGGAGGGATTCCACGCGCCAGGAGAGATTTCCTCCGTTGCCGTGGCAGAAGAGCAGCGTCGCCCGGGCGTTCTCGGCCGGGACGTACCAGGCATGCAGACGGACGCCGTCGTCCGCGGTCAGGGTGACGTCCTCGTAGCGGAGCCCCGCATCCGCAGGCGTCGCGGTGATCTCCCTCGTGGGGTGGAAGGCCAGAGACGGCAGCAGGAAACGTGCTGCGGCCATGAGAACGACGAGCATTCCCAGCAGCAAAAAGAATGTATGCAGCAGGAATCTGGGCATGGTCCGCACCTCCCTCTATCGCCCGTCGGGCATCCGGCTGCGACGGGATGCCCTCCCCTCGGAGCGAACGGCGATCACGGCGCCAGATGCGCGCGCATCCAGTCCGCCAGAGGGTTGCCCCTGCGCAGCAGCCTGCCGTCTTTGGAGACGAAGGCGTGGCGCGTCCAGCCCTCTGCCGCCAGCTTCCCGTCGGCGGCGCGGAACACGCGGCACCGGAACGTGACGCTGACGTTCGTGACCTCGGAGATGCGGGTCTCGATCTCGATCTCGTCGTCGTAGAACAGGGACGACTTGTAGCGGCAGCCGGCCTCGACCACGGGCAGGAGGATGCCCTCCGCCTCCCAGTCCCGATACGTCCTTCCATACGAACGGCAGAGCTCCGTCCGTCCCATCTCGAACCAGTCCAGGTAGCGGCCGTAATAGGCCACGCCCATCTGATCCGTCTCGCCGTAGCGCACACGCGTTCTGCACACGAACCCCTGCGGTGAATCCACGCTGCCGACCTCCTCGTCCGACGTTCATTGCACTTCCTCGTCATTGTAGAGGGTCGGAGGGAGGGCTTCAAGGGCATGACGGCGGAGACGTTCGGCCGGGCCGGAAGCGGCGGAAAAGCGGAGGGTGTATAATCTCAAGGACATGCGGAGGACTGGCCGAGCGGTCGAAGGCGGCTGACTTGAAATCAGTTGGGGTGCAAGCCCCCAGGGGTTCGAATCCTCTGTCCTCCGCCAGTCGTTAAAACCGATGATTCCCGATTCTCTCAGAAACCCCGCTCAACAAGCGGGATTTTTTATTTCCTGCCCCCACAATCCCCCCTATTGTTTCAGATGAAACTAGGTGTACAGTCCCATGTTGAAGTGGTTTGGATTGAAGTCTCAACTTTCGCATTAAAGAAGGGCAGTAGAAAAGGAGCTTGCATCTTGCAAACAGGATAACGAGCCAGAAACAAGAAGCG
>NZ_CALIAA010000275.1 GCF_938040765.1 uncultured Fretibacterium sp. | reverse complement strand
CCAGCTTTCGGACCTCCTCGGCCACGACGGCGAAGCCGCGCCCCGCCTCGCCGGCGCGCGCCGCCTCGATCGCTGCGTTGAGCGCCAGAAGGTTCGTCTGGTCGGCAATGGACGTGATGGAGCTCACGAAGCCGGAGATGGCCTCGACCGACTGCGCCAGATGGTCGATCTGCTCCATCGTCTCCCCGGACTTCCCCGCCACCAGCTTCATGCCCTCCACGATACGACCCACGCTGTGGACTCCCTCCGTCGTCCCGGTGCTGACGGTCGAGGACTGCGTGGCCCCCTCCGTAGCGGCCTGAGCGCTCGACTGCGCCCCGGACGCCACCTCGCCGATCGCCGCGTTGATGGCCTCGAGGGAGGAGGAGCTCTCGTCGAGAAGGGCGTTCGACTTGCCCATCAGTCCACCGACATCCTCCATGGAGGCGAGCAGGCCGCCCGAGATCTCGGCGAGCTCCTCGGACTGCCGGGAGCTCTCGTCTACGCCGGTACGGATCCGGGCGATCACCTCACCGATGGAGACCACAGTCCGGTTCAGTATCCCGGATATCCTGGCGAACTCGTCCTTGCCGGAGTCGTCGAAACGGGTCGAGAGGTCGCCGGCCTCCAGCCCCTCCATCAAGTCGGTCATCCGGCGCACGGAGCGCGTCATGCCCCGGATGATGCAGAAGAAGGAGACCCCGATGATGATCAGCGGCGTAACGGCAACCCCCAGCAGGATCAGGATCAGGGTCCTGAGAATCCCGGAGATCACGGCGTAGGGGAAGAACGCGCCGAGGTAGAGGTCGTACCCGACCGGGGCGTAGAACATCAGGCGCCGCTCTCCCTCGTGGGTGTACTCGGCGGACCCGGTCTCGCCCGCCGTCATCCGCCGGACCGTTTCACGGACGCCCTCGGGGAAGGATGGGTCCGTGAGGAGGTTGGTCTTCATGACCTGTTCCTTGTGGGGGGAGGCGACGATCACGCCGTCCTTGCGGATCAGGACCCCCGACCCCTGACCGAAGATCTTCAGGCTCGCCGTCTGCGAACTGATCTGGTCCACGTCCAGGTCCGCACCGACGACCCCCAGGAGCTTCCCGGAGTCGTCGCGGACCGCGACGGCCATGGTGATCCCCAGGCTGTTCGTCGCCGCAATGATGTAGGGCTCCGAGCAGACGACCTCACCATCCCTGGCCGCGACGGCGAGCTTGTACCACGGGCGCGTCCGGGAGTCGAAGTCGTCGGGGGCCTTCCAGCCGCCCCCGTCCGCGAAGCGTCCGTTCGATTCGTAGCCCCAGAACAGTTCCTTGATGCCACCTTGCCTGTTTTTGGCCAGAAGGGCGGCGGCGGCACGGGCCATCTCGTCCTGAGAGACCGCCCCGAAGTGGACGTACGCGTACCGCAGCGACTCAGCGGAGGCCGAGAGGACCGCGGAGGAACGGGCCAGTACGCCCCGGAAAATCTCCGCCGACTGCGACACGCTGTCCACCCCAACCCCCTTCAGGACCGAGGAAAGCGTCGAGCCGCCCGAGATGTAAATGACCCCGATCAATACGAACAGCACCAGGAAAACCACCGCAACCGTCCCCAACATCTTGCTCCGAATCGTCATCTTTCCGTCTCCCTTACCGCATCAAATGTCGAAAAACAACCAGGGCGCCAATGCTCGACCTCGGAGGGCGGCCCACGCCGCGCCTGCTTCTCCCGGCCCGTGAGGGCCGCCCCCGATAGAACACAAAATATAGAGGAAACAGCATAAAAGCGTTTGTTCGTCACCCCGGTATCGTCACGGGCCCGCGGGGAGGGCGACACACGGAATCTCGGGCCCCGGGATGCCGATGGGGGCGACCGTCACCGTCCCGGCATACTCGGGAGCCAGCTCCAGGCCGCGCTTCATCCTGTGGAACGTCACGGTCCGGTTTGCCCTGACCGCAGCCCCCAGCACCCTCCCCGTGTCGGCATCGATCCCCGAGGGCAGGTCCACCGCCACGACATGGGCGGCCGAGACGCCGATCGTCTCGACGACGCGTCTATGGAGCCCTTCGATCGGGCGCGTCAGCCCGGTCCCGAAAAGGGCGTCCACACAGACCTCGCAGTTCCTGAGAGAGTGGCCCAGGCGCTCCAGGGAGCTCTCGTCCAGGGGCAGGGGAGCAGCCGGCGAAAGGCGCCGCAGGATGTCGAGGTTCGTGCGGAAATCTGCACTGCCCCGTTCCGGGTCTCCCACCAGAAAGACCTCGACCCTCCGGCCTCGGATCAGCAGATGCCGAGCCACGGCCAGGCCATCCCCTCCATTGTTCCCGGGGGCGCAGACCACAGCAAAGGAGGCCGCATCCGCGACCTCCCGGACGACCGCAAGGGCCGCGTTCTCCATGAGGACAATGCCGGGGATGCCGAACTCCTCTATGGCCCGGCGGTCCGCCTCCCGCATCTCCTCCCGGGTAATCGGCTCCAGATGCGGATCCCCTCCGCCCGGCCTTCCTTTTTTCCCTGCGGAGGGGGACGATCCCGGAACAAGGAGCATCGAACTCCACCTCCCGCCGAAAATATCAATATCGAAGGTCCCCTGAGGAATCGTACTTCACCGCGTTTCCGCATAAGGACTCCAAATGGTATTATACAGGTTCGT
>NZ_CALIAA010000274.1 GCF_938040765.1 uncultured Fretibacterium sp. | reverse complement strand
CGCGTTGAGGTCACGGATTCCATGGTGCTCGTCGTGGCCGCGAGGGCGGGCGGCGACGAGCCCGAGCCGCTGCCCGCGGCCGAGTACGACCGGGCCGCCGGACTGCTGTCCGCCAGGCTGCCCGAGTACATGATCCCGAAGCGGATTATGGAGATCTCACATTTCCCGCTCACCGGGAACGGGAAGGTCGACCGCGAGGCACTGGCGGGCTTGATCCCCGAGGAGGCCGACGACGACGGCTCCCCGGCGGCTCCCATCTCCGCCGTCACCGCCCTGTCTGCCACCGAACGGCGGCTTGCCGAGATCTGGGACGAACTGCTGGAGACGAGCGCGAGCGCCGACTCCGATTACTTCCGGCTGGGCGGCGACTCCCTCATGGCTACGAGGCTGCGGCGGGCCATCTGCTTCACGAACAGATCGAGGAGATGTTGGCTACGCTGTCCAGCCGGGAGCGGGAGGTGCTTCATTATCGTTTTGGCCTGGAGGACGGACATTCCTACACCCTGGAGGAGGTCGGGCGCAAGTTCAACGTGACCCGGGAGCGGATCCGGCAGATCGAGGCCAAGGCTTTGAGGAAGCTTCGTCAGCCCAGTCGCAAACTCAAGGATTTTTTGGATTGATGTCGATTTTGTGCGCACCTTTTTCGTCGTCATTCAAATTTTTGGGGAGGTTGTCTGTATGATGTCTTCAAAAAAGATCGCTGTGTTGCTGATTTGTGGTGTGTTGTCGGTAGGGGGTTGTATTTTTGGCAGCCGGTGGAGTGCGGATGCGGCGATCCGCCCGCTCAACCCCGAGCCCCCTGCGGCCCCCAAGGGAACCCCGGAGGCGGGATCCTCTGGTTCGGGGAGCGGTGGACCGGTGGTGGAGTTGAAATCTCTTGCCAGGCCTAAAAGAGCCCGTTCGTCTGCGGAGGCCCCTGCGGGGCCCGCCGGCGCGAAGGCTCCGGGCGAAACGGTTCCCGCTTTGGGGGTGGATGGTGTACCGGCTCCCGCGCCTTCGGGGCGGGTCGTCTTCTCCGGAGACCCGTTGGATCCTCTGATCGGCGAGCCTCAGCTGGGGCTTTCGCTGGACAAAATTTTCGCGATAGCCGACCACGCGGGGTACAATCTCATATTGCGTGCGCGCTATGTGGCGACGGCCATTGACACCCCCTATTCCTATTCTCTGATGAAGGGGCGGCGACGGTTGGCCACGCTCTTTTTCGATCGGAATCTCAAACTGTCCATGATAAAGTAACTGCGGCTAAAGCCTCGGAAAGCTCTGTAAGAGACCAGGGGAAAAGGGGCGGACGCCGCCTTTTCAGGAATGGAGTTGAACTGCGTTGAGCGGAAAGACGGGCGCCTTCCCCCTGAAAGGGGACTTTTTTGCGCTTTTGGAGATCAAGGTGGTCCTGATATCGTTGGCGCACGGCGTCAACGATATGTATGCGGCGTTTCTGCCCACCTTCGTTCCCTACATCAAGGCGTCGCTGGGGCTGGACTACGCTCTGACGGGGGCGCTCAGCCTCATCGTGGGGCTTTGCCATATCGTCGGACAGCCCGTGATCGGCTACTTCTGCGACCGTATTCGCCGCCCCTGGCTCATGATGGCCGGCCCCCTGCTCTGCGGCTTGGGGGCCGTCATGCTTCCATCTGCGGGAAGCTACGGAGGGGCCCTCTTCTTCGCCGGGCTCTGGGGGGTGGGGAGCGCCCTGTTCCACCCTCAGGGCAGCGGGGGGATCGGCTATGTGGCGAGGCCGGAAAAACTGTCGTTTGCCCTGACCCTGTTCAACATCTCCGGGACGGCCGGGGTTCTGGTCAGTCCCGTCGTGGCCGTCTTCGTGGTGGAGCGGTTCGGGTATGGAGGCCTCTGGGCCACGCTGCTCCCACCTCTCCTGCTTGCCCCTCTGATCTATTGTTTCATGCCGTTTCTCCGGGAAACGCTTCCTCCCCGTACCGAGAGCGGCTCGGGGTTCTGGCGGAGCTTTGGCGGGGTGTTTACGGTGCTCTTCCCCCTATGGGCCGTCGCCGTGATCCGGGACGTCGTGTTCCAGTGCGTACGCTTTTTCCTGCCGCTGAAGATCGCGGCCGAGGGCGGTGCTCTGGATGCCATCGGGACCGTTCTCTTCTGTATCACGCTCGGAGGAACTTTGGCGATGATCCCCGTCGAACGGCTGTCCAAAAGGGTGAGCATCAGGACGATCCTGGGGCTGACCCTGCTCCTGGGGTCGCTTTTCCTGACGTCGGCCTCGCTGGCCTCGGGGCTGCTTTCGACCTCTCTCTACATCGTGGGGGTCTCCTGTATCTACTCCACCATGCCCCTCACCGTGGTCCTGGCCCAGACGTTGATGCCCCATGCCCGGAGCGTCGCGAGTTCGGTTGTCATGGGGCTTGCGTGGGGGACGGCAAACGTGGCGCTCTACCCCCTGGGAGAGCTTGCGGACAGGATCGGCATCCACAATACGACGCTGCTCATCGGGTTGCTGCCTCTGCTGGGCCTGGTATTTCTCCTCTCCCCCGTGTTCCGGGAGGAGTGCCGAGGATCGTGATAAGATAACATAATCGGTTTTTTGCCGGGGTTGTGGAGGTCCTAGCGATGTTGTCCTCGGAGTTTCTCATGGATCTTGCAAAAAAAGTTTATGGGACCCTCAGCTCCCTGGAGGGCACGCTCCGTCCCCTCAGCGGGGAGGGGGAGGGTGCGCCTCTCCCGGGGGAAATCTCCGTTCCTCATGTCCTTGCGGGTCTTTCCCCGGAGGACGGGCCGTGCTTCTTCGTCAAGACCCTTACCGGGCTGATGGAGGAGAGGGGAATCGGCGACGCGGAGATGAGCTCCAAAATGGGCTGGACCCCGGAGGACATGGCCGCTCTGCGTGCCGACGGGCAGTGCTGTCCCCTCAAGGAGCTGGTCTTCGCGTTCGGCCTGGCGCTCGAACTGAAACGGGACGAGATGCGTCGGCTTCTCGTCTCGGCGGGGCACACGCTTTCGGAGGATGAGGTCTACGATATCGTCCTCCTTCATTGCATGGAGAGTGGCGTGTTCGCCCTGGAGGACGTGAACGAGGCCCTGAAATGCTTCAACCTGAAACCCATCGTGCTCAGGCCCTGGAGGGGCCGACCGGCCGAGGGCCCCTGCCCGGTCTGACGGTTCGAGTACGTGAATACGGAGGTTTTTTATTATGGACGGCAGGAATTTCTACATCACCACTCCCATCTATTACGTCAACGACATTCCCCACATCGGCCACGCCTACACGACGATAGCCTGCGACGTCATGAGCCGTTACAAGCGCATGAAGGGGTACGACGTGTATTTCCTCACAGGGACGGACGAGCACGGGCAGAAGATCCAGACCGCCGCGGAGGCGAAGGGGATGATGCCCCAGGAGCTGGTGGACAAGATCCACGTCAACTTCAAGGATCTGTGGAAGGTCCTGGATATCGGCAACGACGACTTCATCCGCACCACCGAGCCGCGCCATATCCGCGTGGTCCAGGCCATGTTCGGGAAGCTGATGGAGCAGGGGGACATCTACAAGGGGACCTACGAGGGGCAGTACTGCGTCCCCTGCGAGACCTACGTCCCCGAGTCCAGCGCCGGGGAGGGCAATACCTGCCCGGACTGCGGTCGGCCCCTGACCCTGATGCAGGAGGAAAGCTACTTTTTCCGAGCCTCCAAATACGTCCCCAGGCTGATCGAACATTACGAAAAGCACCTGAGCGGGGTCATGCCGCGCATCCGCTACAACGAGATCATGAGCTTCCTGCGGGGGGAGGTTCGGGATCAGTCCGTGTCCCGTACGACCCTCAAGTGGGGCATCCCGATCCCGGGCGACGAGAAGCACGTGATTTACGTCTGGTTCGACGCCCTGATCAATTACACCACGGCGGTGGGGTATCTGGACGATCCCGCGATGTTCCGGAAATACTGGCCGTCCGTCCGGCACGTGGTGGGCAAGGACATCATCCGCTTCCACTGCGTCATCTGGCCGCTCATGCTCCTGGCCCTGGGGCTGGAGCCCCCCGTCTCGGTCATCGCCCACGGCTGGTGGACGGTCGACGGCGAGAAGATGAGCAAGTCCAAGGGCAACGTCGTGGACCCCTTCAAGATGGCGGAGCTCTACGGGGCCGACGCCTTCCGTTATTTTCTGCTCCGCGAGGTGCCCTTCGGCCATGACGGGGACTTCTCCGAGGCCGCGCTCGTCGGGCGCATCAACAGCGACCTGGCGAACGACCTGGGCAATCTTCTGAACCGCACGCTCCAGATGATCGTCAGCTATCGGGATGGCGTCGTCCCGGCGGGCAAGCTCGACGACCCGCTGGACAACGAACTCCGTGCGCTCGCGAAGGCGACGTTGGAGCGCGTGGACGAGACCATGGAACGCTTTGCCTTCGACGAGGCCCTGAAGACGGTCTGGGCGCTCGTTGGGCGCGCCAACAAGTACATCGACGAGACCATGCCCTGGAAACTGGCCAAGGAGGGGCAGGAGAAGAAGCTGGACTCCGTGCTCCTGAGCCTGTACGAGGCGCTTCGCCTCTCGGCCCTCCTGATCGCCCCCTATATGCCGGGGACGTCGCGGAGGATCTGGGAGCAGCTTGGGCTCGACGGCTCCCCCCTGGAGCTCCTCTACGACGATTTCGTCTGGGGCGCGGGGGCGGGGACGCGGGTGCGTAAGGCCGAGGTGCTCTTTCCCCGGATCGACCTGGAGGCGTGGAAAAAGGCTCGGGGCGAGGAGGGGGCGAGGTCCGGAGCCCCGCGTAAGGAGGGAGGGGGCGCCGCCTCGAAGCATGAGCCGGACCTGGAACATGAGCCCGAGATCGGCATCGAGGCGTTCCGCTCCGTGGAGATGCGCGTGGCGCAGATTGTCAAGGTCGAGGAGATCCCGAAGTCGCGCAAGCTCTACAAGCTGGAGGTGGACCTGGGATACGAGAAGCGCACCGTCTGCTCCGGCATCAAGGCGTTCTTCACACCTGGAGAACTGGAGGGGCGGCGCGTCGTCCTGGTAACGAACCTGAAGCCGGCGAAACTCTGCGGCATCGAGAGCAACGGCATGATCTTGGCCGCCAGCGTCAAGGTGGACGGGAACAGCGAGGCCCTGACCCTCGTGGCTCCTGCAGGCGAGATCCCGCTGGGCAGCCGCGTGAGCTGAGGGCGGCATCGTCATGGAAAGGGGCTTCCCCGAGCGTTTCGTCAAAAGGAAGGAGCTGAATTTCCTGCTGGGCGAGGTCGCCCTCTGGAGGGACTCCGGGATCATCGATCCAGCCCAGGCCTCCGCCATCGAGGGGCTTTATGCTCCTCGGAAGGGGCATTTCCCTCAGGTTCTGCTGGGGCTGGGAGGCATGCTTGTCGGCCTGGGGTTCCTGAGCGCCGTCGCCGCGAACTGGCTGGACATGCCCCGCGCCTTCCGCGCTGCCCTGATCGTGCTCTGCTACCTGTTTTCCATCCTTGCAGCCTGGCGGGCGGAGGCGGAGTTTCCCCGCACGTCGCGGGCCTTTCTGTTGCTGGGAAGCTTCATCTATGGCGGGGGCATCTTCCTCATGGCCCAGATGTTTCATCAGGGCGGGCACTGGACTACGGCCGTTGCCTGGTGGTTCGCGGGGGTGCTGCCCGTCGCCCTGCTCTTTCGCGACCCGTTCCAGGTGCTTCTCATGCAGGCGCTCGCGATTGTTTTTCTGTATGGATTCCATGCCCCATGGTTCGGTCTGTTCGGCAGCTTCTGGAGTGCTCCACAGTTCTCCGTCGCGGATTTCCTGCGGAGCCTCTTCCGGCCTCAAAGGGTTCTGATCCTCTTGGCCCTGTGGGCGGCCTGGTGGCGTTTGGGGGAGCGCAGACGTCTCTGTTTCGGCATGAACGTTTTTGCCACCCTTTCCTTCGTCGGTCTGCCGCTCTTCGCCTATCTCTCGGACCCAGCGCAGAACTTGATCGTGCTGGGCGGAATCGGGATGCTGATGGTCCTTTGCTCCTTCGGAGAACGGAAGGGTGACTTGGAGGGGTGGGGGATTATGCTGACAGGGGTTTGCGGGCTCTTCCTCACGATCTCCATGGTCTGGCGCGACTCCGTTCTGCCGGACTGCCTCCCCAGGTTCAACGCGCTGGTCGTCGGGATGGGGTTTTCCTCACCCGATACCGCCTTTGCGGTGCTGTCGGCCCTGATCTTCTCCCTGCTCATGCTCTGGCTGACCTGGAGGGGACACACCCTGGCGACCACTTTTTTCTGCCTTTTGGTGCTGCGCTATTACTTCGACGGCTTCTACGATTTCATGCCCAAGGCCGCGTTCTTCACGGTGGGCGGCCTCCTGCTGATCGCCTTGGGCTATTTCATGGAGCGGGTGCGCCGAAGGGCGAAGCGGATCAGAACGACCCTTGAGGAGGGGAAAAAGGCATGAGGGGATTGAGACGTTATCTCGTCGTGGCTCTCCTGCCCCTGTGCGTGCTCCTAGCCGCGCCGGTGAGGCCCACTCTGATCCTGATGTTCGGTGAGGAAGTGCGCCTCGCCACGGTCCCGTTCGATCCCCGGGACCTCTTCAGGGGCGACTATGTGGCGCTCCGCTTTGCGGTGGAGGAGATCCCATTGGCCTCGTTCGACGTCGTTTCCGGGGGGGAAACCGGCGGACCGGAACCGGCGGAGATGAAGCTCGCAAAGGATTGGTACGTATCCCTTGAGCGGGATGCATCGGGCATATTTTCTCCCGAGGGGGTCGGGACGTCCCCGCCTGTGGGGCGGCCCTATCTGAGGGGGACGTTTCGTGCCGCCTCCGGCGGCTCCGTGGCGAGGCTCGATTTCGGTCCCGGGCTCGAACGTTTCTACCTCAGGGAGAACACGGGCCGCGCTTTGGAGGACGCCGCACGAAAAGGCCGCATCGAGGCAATCGTGAAAGTATGGCGGGGGATGCCCGTCATCGTCTCGCTGGACGTGAAGCCGAAGGAACCGTCGACGAATTGAATGCGAATGCCCCCTCCTTTTTGAGGAGGGGGCATTTTTTCATTTGTGTGCTGCCGTTGAATCAGCGGCGGTGCGCGCCTGCGGCGACGAAGGAGAGTCCCGCCCTCGTCAGGGCCTCCGCGGTCGTATTCACGGCCTTGTGCTTCAGCATGTAGTTCCCCAGCAGGGCGTCCATCTCGCCGGATGACTCGATCTCCTTCCTGTCGCGGAAGTAGTCGAGGATGTCCGAGGGATGGGCCAGGTCCTTTTCGTCCTCGGGGTTTCCTCCCTCGTGTTTGGCGGAGATGTTGGGGATGGTCTTTGCCAGCTCGACGAGGCCGGCCCGCCGGTCATAGGGCTGCCGGACGATGCTCTTCCACGTCTCCGTAATGTGGTGCTCGATGCGGACCTGATCCTCGAGCCCCAGTTCCTTCCGCACGGTGGCGGCACGGGCCAGGTTGCCGTCGTCGATGGAGTTGGACAGGTTGAAGCCGGAGAGAGGGGTGGAGCCGTCGTCGCGCGCGAACATGCGCGCGGCCAACAGAGTCCAGAGGACGGCGTAGGGGTTGTCGTTGCCCATGAAGACCGATATCTTGAAGCGGATGTTCACGCCCAGCCGATAGAGAAGATAGCCCAGGAAGACGGTGCCCGGATTGATGTTCAGCACCTCGTCCACGCCGTAGTTCACGTAATAGTACAGGGCCTCATCCACCCACTGGAGCGGATGCCCGTTGGGCTGGCCGATGCCTCCGAAGTAGCCCGTCAGGGTCTCCGGCCCCCCGAGGTGCACGTTGGAGCCGTCCGTCCCCTTGGTGTCCAGCGTCTCGACGCAGGAGGCCCCCAGGATCTTCATGGCGGCCCGGACTGCGGGGAGATCGCCTCCGTCCGCCTCCTGCTCCTTCATCTTCCGGACGCGAATGAAGCGGCCCGGGAGCACCTCGCCCCTTTCGATGCACTGCCGGGCTTCGGCGACGACCCAGGGGAAATATTGCAGGGCGCTGATCTCCAGGGTTACCGGCCTTGCCGCGTCGTACTCCCAGGCGGGGCGTTCGGGGCTGACCCTGGCTCTATAGGCCGAGATCGGGATGAACCTTCCCTCCTCGCGCGCCGTCATGAGCCACTCGAGATCCTTGATGTAGGGGGAGTTTATCCTTTCGAGCCGCTTCAAAAGGGTTTCGATGCGGCCGGCCTCCCGTGCCCTGGCGTTGATCTCCTCCACCGAACCGTACTTGGCGACCACCCGCCGCAGGTCCGCGAGCAGGGGGTTGTCGGGGTTCGTCAAAAATGCGTTGAGTCCCTCCATGGCGGACGGACCAACCTGAAAGTCCTGCTTCCTCACGATGTACTCCTCCTTTTCCTTTCCTCCGTCCTCGCGGAACGACGCCCTAGAGGGCTGAGTATCATTCATTATAGCGTCGATTTCCTGTCGTTGTTATTGAAGACAAATGTGAGAGCGGATGTCTCTGGCTTTTGCGTCGAATGAAAGCGGGTATGCGAGTGGGGAACGCGATCTGGTCGGAGGTTTTGTGTTTATTGTAGGGGCTGGGGGGTAATTGGTTTTGGGGTTACTTGATTTTGGAGATGTTGTTTATGGGTATGAGAGGTCTGCGAGGTATTTTGTTTTTGTACTTGACAGGT